>JBDIWL010000129.1:0-4496 GCA_039638315.1 Candidatus Caldatribacterium thermophilum
AAGAAGGTCTCCAGGAGCTAAGATTCCTTCCTCAATCTGCTCCTTGATGATCTCCTTGAGCTGGTAGTAGAGGGGAATAGGGACTTTTCGGTTTAGGGTGACCACGCCTCCACTCCTTTTGTTGAGATGTTTACATGCAAAAAGGTTAAATGGTATTTACAATAAACATTATAAACAAGCAACACACCAACCGTCAAGTCTCTTACTTCACCACCCGAATCCTTTTCCGGTCCATGGTAGCTACGGCAACCGCCACAGCAATGAGGCCAAAGATGACCATCTGCATGTCCCGCCCGAGGGCAAGCATCAGCATACCACTCTGCATCCAGGTTATGATGATGACCCCAAGAAGCGTGCGGTGAGGTCCACCGGTACCCCCAGAAAGCGCTGTGCCTCCAGCGACGACGCTGGCAAAAAGAGGGATGGACATGTCCGATCCGATGAGCATCGATCCTCCACCAAGTTGTGCCATGTAGAGGACCCCAGCAACTCCGGCAAGGAACCCACTCAGGGCGAAAACGAGGATGCGTTGCCTCTCAACGTTGATTCCCGAAAGACGGGCAGCGATGAGATTCCCCCCGATAGCATAGGTTCGCCTCCCAAAGGGTGTGCAGATGGCAAGGAACGTACTCAATGCCCAGATACCTATGGCCCAGTAGAATATCGCCGGTAACCCCAAAAGAAAGGTTGTAGCCAAGGCTCGAAACCGCTCATCGTACATGATGTGGAGAAAGCCCTTAGAAAGGTACAGCGCAATGCCCTCAACAACGATAGAAACCCCAAGAGTAGCCATAAAGGAGGGAACGCGAAGGTAAGCAAGGAGTACGCCATTGAGCGCTCCAATTCCGAGACTCACAAGAAGAGCAAGGGGAATTGCGAAAAAACCAAATCGCCCAATGTACATGACGCAAAGGAGTGCCGCAAGCTTGAGGACACTCGGGACCGCAAAGTCAAAGGACCCCATCATGATGACAAAGGTCAGACCACAGGCGGCGATGAGGAAGTAGGACATGGCGTAAATGAGCGTTATGAACCCCTCATACCGAAGAAAAGCCGGATTCGCAATCTGAAACCCAAGAACAATGGCAAAGGCTACAAGGAGGGGCCACAAAGTTCCAGCATTACGACGTACCCACGCTCGAGAAAGAACATTTCCCCTCACGTAATCTCGACTCCTTTAATACCCCTTGCACCCACAATGATAGATACAATGAGGAGAACCCCTACAAGGAGCTGGAGAATCTCCGGATGGAGCAGGGAAAGGTAAAGGCCTCGGTAAAAGACACTAAAGGTCAAAGCGCCAATAATAGTTCGCTGTGGTCCTCCACTCCCTCCCACAAGCGGTGTTCCTCCAAGGACAATGGCCACAAGGGGCCATACGACATTTTTCAGGTTGAGTTCAACCGGAACAGAACCACCAAGGTGCTGAAAAAGAATAATGGTACCAAGGCCAGTAAAGAGGCCACTCAGAGCAAAGGCAATGATTTTGTACTTTGTAACGGGAATGCCAGCAAGCTGTGCTCCTTCCTCATTTGACCCGATAGCGTACAGGTAAAGGCCTATACGTGTCCGCGCCATAAGGTACACCGCGCCCCCAATAAGCGGAAGGGACCAGAGAAACGCCGTAGGGATATAGGGAACAAGGGGGGCAGTAATGAATTCATACCCCTTCACTGCCCGGGAATACCCTCGAGAGAGGATAGCCGTAAGCCCCCAGTACACCACAAGAAGGCACAGAGTCAGAATAAAAGAGGGCATCTTGCCCTTTGCATGGATTACGCCGATAAAAAGCCCTGTACCAAGACCAAGGAGGGGGAAAATGAGGATAGCCCAGGGCCCCAAAGTCGGTGCAAGAAGCCAAACGAGAATTCCTCCAAGCATCCATATGCCCACGTACGAGAGATCCAAAGACCCCATTACGACGACCATAGATGGTCCCAGAGCAAAGAGTGTCAGGGTGACAAACTGCTTAAGGATGGTGGTGAGATTAAGGCCCGTGAGGAAACGCTGTGGGTACAGGAGAGAGAAAAGGACCACAAGACCCACGAGCACAAGAAGTACCGGATTCGCAATAAAAGGAGCAAGAAACCTCCGGAAACGCACTGTTACACCACCGCCATCTCTCGAAATTCCTTCGCCTCCACCGTTCTTTCCACCCGTCCTTTGCGCATCACAAGGATACGATCGCAGAGCAGGGCGTATTCTTTCGGGTCGTCGCTTGCCAGAACCAGAGCAATGCCTCGACGTTTCATCTCGAAAAGTACCCGGTAGATATCCTCCCGGGCACCCACATCGATACCTATTGTGGGGTCCTCAAGGAGGAGAATATCGGGACTTCTTTCAAGCCACTTCCCCATGGAAACCTTTTGCTTATTTCCTCCACTCAGGGAGTAGCAATCAGTGTGCACACTGGGAGCTTTTATACCAAGCTTTTCTGCAATGGATTTTGCCATTGTTTCCTCTCTCCTAAAGCGGATCACTGGAAGATGTGGGTAGAGAACCTTTTCAAGATTGACAATGGAGATGTTCTTCGCGATGGACCACTGGAAAAAGAGCTCTCTTCCTGATTCCCCTGAGCAGTACCCAATCCCTCTGGTAAGGCGAATATACGGCGGTTCATGGGAATGTACCTCCTGCCCCTTTACACGGAGCCTACCCCCATCAAAACTCAGAATTCCTGCAAGGGTTCGCACAACCTCGCTTTTCCCAGAACCGGCTGGCCCAAAGAGCCCAAGGCACTCCCCCCGATGGAGCACAAAGGACACATCATAGTATGCACCATTTCTCGTGAGTCCTTCGGCCTGGAGGACGATTTCGGATGTCGCCGTAGACTCCTCTGCACCCAAGGCGTAAGCCAGGGACTCGCGCCCTACAATAGCCCGGAAAAGGTCTTCCTCGGTGACCACATCTTTCGAGAAATCGTAATGAGCTACAAGCTTCCCATCCCGAAGCACGTACACCCGATCCACGAACTCCATGATTTCGGGGATGATATGCGAGACAAAAATAAAAGAAGCCCGCCCCTTCATCCGGAGAATGCTGGCAAAGAGGTCCTTCCTCTCTTCAAGGGTCAAGGGAGCTGTGGGTTCGTCAAGAATAATGACCGGGGCAACCGCTCTCCCCTCACTCTCAAGACGTATACCAAGAACCGCCCTGGCAATCTCCACCATTTTCTGTGTGGCAAGAGGAAGCTCATACATGAAGCTTTCCGTATCGCAAGCCACGTGGAACTCATCAAGAATAGCCCTTGCTTCTTTCCGCATTTCCACCCTGCGAAGCCCAAAAGGACCCCGATACTTCTCCTCGTGCCCAAGGAAAAGGAACTCGTACACCCGGAGGTGTGGTATGACTCCCCGCTCCTGGTACACGATGGAAATTCCCCATCGAGCAGCCTCCTTAGGATTGCGTGGGAAGGGGACCTTTTTCCCGCCAAGAAAGAGCGCTCCCCGGTCAGGAGCATACACCCCGGCAAGAATCTTCATGAGGGTAGACTTCCCTGCTCCGTTCTCCCCCACAACCCCGACAATCTCACCCTGATAGACCGCGATGCTCACGCCATCAAGAGCCCGCACGACACCATCAAAAGTCTTTGCAACGTCCTGAACCTCAAGAACAGGTACGGTGCTTTCCATGGTTCTCTGCACACCTCTGCGAACTCGTTCCCCCTACCCACCTGGGTAGGGGGAACGGGAACCTCACTTCCAGATAGGATCCCACTTGAGTTCTGGCGGGAACTTCTCGATGTACTTCTGTGCCTCTTCCCACGTATCCGCCCAGCTGAAGTCGAGGAAGAATTCGTATAGGGCATCAACGTGCTTACGGAAGGCTTCCATGCTTCCAAACTTCTCAAGCTTTGCCGGGAAGTAGTAATCATGCTGTCCGAGGCGGAGGTCCGCTCCTGCATGGCGATCGTAAGACAACCCAAGCTCCTGGCACTTGGCAATGGACATGAGGCGGAAATCGTAGGGGTACTCAGGCTTTTCAGCTTTCATCTGCCGCAAAACCTTTTCAAGGTTTTCCTGGGTTGGAGCAAGGTAGAAGTTCGGATGCCAGATGAGACGAGCATCTCGAGCGAGTTTCTCAACCTCCCCGGGACGTCCATAGGTGTTGATTCGGGGTGCCTGGAGCATTTCTTCAGGTAGTGGATACCAAGCGCCCACACACATATCGTAGAGCATGGGGACCATGCGCCCAGCAAAGTACGGGATATCGAAACCAGCGGTGACCAGGAAGTTCCCTTTCAGGATTTCTTCAGCAGTGGTCATCTCCATATCTCGAGAGGCAGTGAAAGGACCAATGGGAATGCCCCGATCTTCAAAGGCCCGTAAAGCACCCATGGTCTGAGAGTCGTTGGCGCCCCAGAGGCCCTCGTAATCCGTCCGTACGGCAAGCGCTGCTTCGGCAGCTTTCCGACCTCCCTCGTACCACCACTCACCATACTGGTGCCCAAGAAGCTGCATCTCTGGGTAGAAACTCCAGGCCATGAAGACTCCAAG
>JBDIWL010000130.1:0-4465 GCA_039638315.1 Candidatus Caldatribacterium thermophilum
TCTGCCTTAAGGGGGAGGCGAAGGGAAGAGTACTGGGGGAGGAGGAAGTACCTGCGCCCGGGGAGGGGGGAGACAATGGCAAAGGGAACTGGTTTCCCCGCTGCCAGGGCAAGGTGCACAGTGCAGACCTGAAGAGGTGAAACGCCCCGGATGAAAGGGGCAAGCACCCGGTGCTCACAGAGGGGCGCAGCTATCTGCCCGGAGATGGTGCACACTTCACGCCATTCGATATCCTCAGGGCATGCATACCACACCCTCTTCCCTTCCATGAGGTACTCCATTATACGGAGGGCCACCGGTGCGGCAAGGCGAATTCCCACAAGTTCCTCATGGGGAAGGCCCCGCGGGTCCCCAAACCATACAAGGACCGTGTAGCGGGGGTTGTACGCCACTGTCCAGGCATCCCGGAGGGCATAGGATGTCCCCGTCTTGAAGGCGCAAAGGGGAGGGGGGAGCGCTTTCTTTGGAAGGGGATTGAAGCGGAAGGAATCGGCAAGGATATTCGCCACCATGTACGCACTCCCCCGGGAGAAAATGCGCTTCCGGGGGAGCGTTTCCCCCGGAAGGAGGGAAAGGGTGACTTCCTCCCCAAGGCAGGAGAGGGCAGTGTACGCCTGGGCGAGCTCAAAAGGCGTCACCTCACATCCCCCAAGGATGAGGGAGTCGCCGTAGAAAGTTGCGCTCTGCACGAGGTGGGAAAAGCCAAGGTACCGGAAGAGGTTGAGGCAGTCCCCAATTCCCAGGGTCCGGGCAATCCGCACCGCAGGGACGTTCAGGGACAGAGCCAGGGCGACTTCGCAGGATACCGGTCCCCGGAAACCGGAATCGAAGTTCCTCGGCACATTCCCCCCAAGGCCAAGGGGTGTGTCGGCAATGATGCTTGAGGGGACAAAGAGTCCCCGGTCGAAGGCCCGGGCAAAGACAAAGGGCTTGAGGGCAGAGCCTGGGGAGCGAGGAGCCTGGAGGCAGTCAAGGTAAGCTCTTTCGGGGGTTTTCCTGAAGCGGGCGTTTCCCACATAGGCAAGGACATGCCCTGTAGCGTTCTCCACCACGAGGCCACAGGCGGTGATATCCTCAGGAAGTGGTGCGACCGCCTCATGAAGAATTCGCTCAAGAGTTTCCTGCACCAGGAAGCTCAGGGTCGACTGAACCCGGCAGGATGAGGTGGTCCTGGCAAGGAGCACCGCAGCATGGTAGGCGAGCCTTGGGAACCCGCAGGGACCTGGAACCGGGGCGTTCCTGTAGAGGCGGTACTCCTCCCCGCTGAGGAGGCCTCTTTCCCAGAGCCTGGCAAGGAGAGCGTTCCGGCGAAGGAGGAAACCCTCTGGATTCCTGTCGGGACGGAACCTTTCTGGGGCAGGGAAGAGGCTCACCAGGGAAACTGCTTCAAGAAGCGAGAGGTCCCGGGCGCTCTTGCCAAAGTAGTACCAGGAAGCGGCTTCTACTCCCAGGATATTGCCCCCAAGGGGCACACGGTTGAGGTACGACTCAAGAATAGCTTCTTTGGAGAGTTTCCTCTCAAGGCGCAGGGCAAGGAGGTACTCCCGGAGTTTTGCCACAGGCGTTCTCGGTTGCGGGTACACAAGACGCACAAGTTGCGTGGTGATGGTGGAAGCTCCAGAGACAATCTTTCGGGCACGGAGGTTCTGGAGAAGCGCTCGCCCAAGAGCCACAAAGTCCACCCCTCTGTGCCTGAAGAAACGCTGGTCTTCGCTCTCTACAGCTACTCTGGGGAGCCAGGGACCCATCTCCTCGAGGGGCACAGGGATGGAAAACGTATCCTTCGGAGAACGAAGGACCGCAAGGAGAACACCCCTCTGGTCGTAGAGGGCAAAGGATGCGTCGTATTCAAGAAATGGGGTAACATCAAGGGGGGTAAGAATTGTGTACGCCACTGCGGCGCATCCCAGAAGCCCGGGAACAAGAAACAAGAGGTAGCGTTTCCTCGTAGTACCCACACACGACCCCCTCATCTCCATTGTACCGCAGTTTCTTTCCTGAGCATAGAGAGGCGCCTGAGGAGTGTGGTACTATACTGCACAGGGGGTGGTGTGATGCGAAGCGTTGTGACCTACCTTGTGTTTTCCCTTGCCCTTGTCCTCCTTTTTGCCTTTTTCGGGTGCCGGGAAGAGTGCCTCCTGTGCTCTGGAATCCGGGCAACGGGGCAGGTGGTGTACGTGCCTCTTGAAGGGGGGTTCTTTGGTATCGTGGGGGATAATGGTGTCCGGTATGAACCGGTGAATCTCCCCGAGGAGTTCCAGGTCGATGGCCTGCGGGTGCTCTTCATCGCCGAGCACGTCGATGGGGCAAGTGCCCACATGTGGGGCGAGCTCATCCGCCTGACCCATATTGAAGCCGTGCCCTTTGGAGAAGGCTCTGGAACTTGAAAGCGAAATTTCCTGTGGGGTCAAACTGCGGATTGAGGACAAAGAGCGTGCCCCCATGCCCTATCCCGGGGAGAACGAAGAGTTCCGCCTCGTTGCCCTTTTTGCGAAGCTCCTCGAGGAGGCGTTCTGACTGCTCCTTGGGGGTAATTTCGTCTTTCTCCCCAACGACGAGGACAAAGCGTATGTGGGTGTTCTCGACCCTGTAGACCGGGGAGAGTTCCTCAAGATTTTTCCTCCCCTCAAAGAGGTCGAAGAAAATCCGGCGGATGAGGTTGCGAAAAGGGATATCGAGGGTCGCATCGTATGCGGGAAGGTCATAGGGACCACTGAAAAGGAAAACGAGCTCTATGGCTCTGAAGACCTCTTCAGGGAGGATGCTTCTTTGGACCGTGGCAAGGGCGACAAGGTGCGCTCCTGCCGAGTGACCGCAGAGGACAAAACGCCTTTCCCCACCGTATTCAGCAATATGGTCGTAGAGCCAGAGGAGCGCTCTCCGGATATCGGCGAGGATTCCCGAAAAGCGCACCTTCGGGTACACCCGGTAGTCAAGGCTCACGAAAATGTACCCTGCCCTGAGGACCTCCCGGGCAAAGTGGGTGTAGAGGACCTCGTTTTTCGACCCTCCAATCCAGGTTCCCCCATGGACAAAAACGAAAACCGGGAGCTTTTCCCCCTTTCGAATAGTGAGGGGAACAAGGATATCGAGCTTCTGGGCTTTGTCGCTCCCGTAAGGGACGTCTTTGTACACGAGGGCTGCAGCGTACTCCGCAAGAATCTCTGGGGGCATGTAGAGGGGTTGCCCCTCTTTCCCCTTCTTGAGGCCAAAAGTTCGGGCAAATGCCTCTTTCATGCTCTCGTTCTCAAAGTACGAGAAGGCGAATTGCTCCCTGAGTTCCCGGGAAAGAATGGACGCCGCATTCTCAAGGGAGATGTAGCTCAAAAGGAGGAAGAAAATGAGGAGAATGGCGCTACTTCGGAACACCACTCCCTTTGTGCCTGCCGAAAGAATCCTCTTTCTCCGCACGGTCCACCCCTTTTCCTTGTGCACCATTGTACGACCTTTTCCCCGGGGGGACAAATGGAATTTGTCATACCAGCAGGATACAGGGAAAAGCGAGGCGCCTTGTGGTACAATACAAAAAGCGATTCTTTCTGGTTCTGAGTGGAGCCCGTGAAACGGTACCTTCCCCTTTGGGACTATGTGTGGAATCTTGGGGCAATTTACGTTTCCTTTCTTCTCCACTTTGCCCTCAAGCGGGATGTTGCTGTCCTGAGACTCCTTGCCTCTTCATGGGGCTTTCTCTTTCTCGTTCCTTTTGTCCCCCTTCTTTTTTACACCTTCCTTGGTCTGTACTCTTCAAGAGCCCGTTCTCTACGATTTGCCCTTGTCCGCCTTCTTCTCTCTGTCTTCCTCTCTTTCTCCGTTTTCACCGCCCTTCTCTTTTACCTTCGAATTTTCCAGTTCCCTCGTCTTATCATCCTCTTCTGGGCAGGGTACAGTTTCCTCTTTTCGTACCTGTTCCGTCTCCCCTTTCTTGAGCCCTGGAAAGAGGAACGGATCTTTGTCCTTTACAGTGGGGAGAGGGGGCGCGGGCTCTGGAAAAGTATCCAGGCGAGGGAAACCCCTCTTGGGGTGGTCATTGGAGGAACTGATATCCGGGACCTGGAGAGGAGCGAACTTGTGCGGTACCTGAAGCGCCTCAAGAAGGACATAGGCATTGACCGGGTGGTGCTCCTCCTTGACCCGGAAGAGCGAGAAGAACTTGTCACCCTTCTTGCCCAGGAAGGCATTCCCTATACCCTTGAGGAAACCCTTCTCCTCTTTGAAGAGCAAAAGGGGCAGATTAAGCTCACCCTGGCAGACCTCCTCGATTACCAGAGGATTCTCAAGAGCAACGCCTATATCCCTATCAAGTACTTCCTTGACCGGATTTTTGCAGGAATTTTCCTTGCTCTCCTTTCCCCGCTTTTTGGCATTATCGCTCTCTGTATTATCCTCGATTCCCCAGGTCCTGTTCTGTACCGGCAGGAGCGAGTGGGGAAGGACGGAAAGATTTTTCAGCTCTGTAAGTTCCGGA
>JBDIWL010000131.1:0-4459 GCA_039638315.1 Candidatus Caldatribacterium thermophilum
ATGCTCGCATGCACTTCGGAAGAGGATGTGGAAGAGCTCGATGTGAGTGACCCTATGGTTCAGGAAGCGCTTCGCCTGCAGGAAGTCCATTACGTCTCCTGGGGTGTCCTGGAAAAGTTTCCCGAACGTACCCCCAGGTACCTCGCTGTCATCCCCTGGAAGCTCCACGATGAGGTGTACCTTCTGGTTATTCGAGATATGGCGTTTGTGCACCTCAACGATGAGGTTATGCACTATCTGTACCTCTTGTTGAGCTTCGTTTTTGAAGAGATTTGCAGGACAAGGAGCGAGCATCGTCTCTCCGTCAGCGAAGACCTTGCCGAGTTCGTGCAAGAAGCGAAAAGGGCCTTTCGTTTTTACAGGGAGTTCGGTGTGGACAGCACCATTGTCCTTCTTGGTGTGCCAGAGAAGGACCCCTCTTTCGAGGATATCCTTCGGGGGAAGCTCCGCACTCTGGACGTGTTCTGCAGGTTACAAGAGGGTAAGGCTGCTGTTCTCCTTCCCTTGACGAACTCTGCTGGAGCGCGTGGTTTTCTCGAAAGGCTGCAGCAGGAGATCTCCCTGGTGCAGGTGGAACGGATACTTCCCATACGGGAAGACCCTGTTGCCCTTTTCCAGCGCCTCGGTATTGCGTTGGCGGGGTGAGTGTTGTGCTCTGGAATTCAGGAGTCATGATTTTGCTTTCCTTTTGGATTGCATCGGCTGCTTTGGGGTTTTTCGTTGCCCTGTACCTTTCCCGAAAGTATGGCACAAGGGTGCTCTCCGTCGTGCCAGCTCTGGTTGTTCTGAGTGGTCCTTTTGGGCTTTTCCTGGCACTTTTCCTCTTTAAGGTTCTAAGGGCTCAGAAGCCAGGTGTTCTACCCTTTGAAGTCTCCGCAGGCGAGGCCATACCCTTTGAGGTTTTTCGGGGTCGCCGGCTCGGGGAGGGTGGTGCATTAGCTACTCGTCCGGATATTGCTGCTTACCTGAGCAGAAATGTCAGTCCTCTCTCTTTCACTCGCCTGAAGCATCTTGTGTTTTCCCAGGAGGAAGAGACGAGACTTATTGCCTTTACAGCGCTCCACAGGATGGAGAGCTCCCTGAGTTCAGAGATAGACCGGTTGCTTCGCGAGCTTGCCGTAGTGCAGGGGGACAAGCGATTTACCACCCTTGCTGCTCTTGCCGAGTTGTACTCGGAATTTGTTTTCCTTGGACTTGCTGACAGGGAGCTTGAGGATTTCTACCTTCGCACTGCTGAGAAATACGCAGAAGAGGCCCTTGCTCTGCGGGGAAGCGGAAAGCATCACTATCTCCTTGGCCGGATACTCTTGCGACGGGGGAACATTCAGAAGGCCGAGCAGCACCTTCTCCTTGCAGCACAAAGTGGATTTCCTAAGGAACGTATCGTGCCGTACCTTCTTGAGTGTGCGTATAAACGGGGGGATTTTACAAAAGTCGTTTCATTAGCCAGGTCTACGGAAGATCTCTGTTTTATCGACCAGAGGGCCTGGAGCATCGTAACGTTCTGGGCAGGGAGACGGGAAGCCTGTGGTTGTTGTCGATAAGGGCCGTGATATCGATGTCCTCTTTGTTATTGAAGGCGCCTATCCCTATGTGAAGGGCGGAGTCTCTACGTGTGTGCAGCAGCTTATCCTGGGTATGCCCGATGTTTCCTTCGGTGTCGTCTTCCTTGGCTCTAAGCCTGAAGATTACCAGGGCATTCAGTATTTCCTCCCGGAAAATCTTGTGTATCTGGAGAGTGTGTTCATTTTTGCGCCCCAGAAGCTTTCCTCTTCTCAAAAGGTGACTGGCCAAGGGTTCCATGTGCTCCAGGAATTTCTGGAAGAACCCAGGACCTTCGCACCTTCACCGGCACTGGTGGACCCAGAATTCTACAGGACTCAGGCAACGTTCCCTGCGTTTCTCCATAGCAGGCAATCATGGTACTCCTTTTTTGTGGAGCTTTACAGGAGAGGCGGTTTCACCGTACCCTTTGTGGACTTCTTCTGGAGCCTCCGCAATATTTTCTTTCCTCTCTGGTCTCTTGCCAGTGTGGCAAGCGCTTTGCGACAGCGGAGGATACGACTCGTCCACAGCCACTCAACAGGGTATGCTGGTCTTCTGGGGAGTTTCCTGAAGCGTACCATAGGGGTACCCTTTATCCTCACCGAGCACGGCATCTATGTGAAGGAGCGGAAGGCAGAGATTCTTGGTTCTCAGTGGATTCGACAGGGGCAACCATGGGATAGACAGGAAGTCGACGAGTTGCAGGACCTATGGATTCGGTTTTTTACCAACCTGGGCATCCTTGCGTACCACTGGGCTGACCGCATCTATGCCTTGTACGAAGGAGCGCGGAACGTTCAGATACGCCTTGGTGCTCCCCCGGAAAAAACAGGGATTTTGCCCAATGGCGTTGAGGTTGTCCGTCTTGCCCGCCTGCGGGGGTCTCGGCAAGAGAAAATTCCCCATGTTGTGGCTCTTATTGGCCGGGTAGTACCCATAAAGGACGTTAAGACTTTCATTAAGGGCGTAAAGGTCCTGGTCAACAGGGTTCCAGATGCAGTCGGTTGGATTGTGGGTCCTGAAGACGAGGATCCAGCGTACGCAGAGGAGTGCCGTCGTCTTGCAAGAATTCTCCAAATTGAGGATAGGGTGCAGTTTTTGGGGTTTCAGAATCTCGAAGAAATTTTCCCGAGGGTGGGACTTGTAGCTCTCACCTCAATCAGTGAGGGTATGCCCATGGTCGTCCTTGAGGCCTTTGCTGCCGGTGTCCCTTGCGTGGCGCCCGATGTGGGCTCTTGCCGGCAACTCATCTGTGGTGGGCTCAACGAAGAGGATGAGGCGCTTGGCGAAGCTGGTCGAATTACGAGGGTTGGCGATGTACAGGGATTTGCAGAGGCCTGTGCTGACCTCTTGCTCCATGAGGAGAAGTGGAAGCAAGCGCAAGCGGCGGCTATGGCGCGGGTGCAACGGTTTTACACCATTGAGCAGATGGTGGAGCGCTACAGAGCTGTGTACCACGCACTGGGGGTAAAAGGTGGCAGGAGTATCGTTTGAGCTTCAGGAGATTCTGAGCAAGAAGGGTCTTTTTTCTTTTGTACGAGCAGCAGGGTATGCGGTTGCGCTGAGTTCTGGCAACTGGCTCCTTGCTACTGGGGCTATTCTCGTCCTTGGAGCTCTTGCGCAGAAGCTCGCCGTTCCGCCATTGCTCTTTCTGCAGTACAAGACCTATGTCACCTATGTGATAGCCCTAAGCCTTATCGTTTCAGGTGCTTTTCAGCTCCTCTTTACGCGGTACGTTGCCGATAGGTTGTTTGAACTTGCCCTGGAGCGGGTGTTCCCGAACTACTGTGGTGCGCTCCTTCTCGTGATGGGCGCAGGATGCTCCGTGGGGCTTGGGTTGTCCTTTGTGCTCTGTAGGGGGTTGCCTTTGACTTTCCATCTCCTCTTTGTGGCGACCCTTGGGGTGCTCTCCGGAATATGGCTTACTTCTTCCCTCCTTGTTGGATTGAAGAATTACGGCCGCGTTGCCCTGGCCTTTCTTTTGGGCTATGCCCTTATTGTTTCTGGCACACCTTTTGGTTTTCGTTTTGGCCTTTTTGGAGGAATTTTTGTCTTCTACCTGGGACAGCTTATCCTTTTGTGCCTTCTTGCCGCATGTGTGTGGCAAGAGTACCCTTCCAATACGCTCATAGAATGGGATTTCCTCCGCAAGGGTCGTTCGTACCCTGCCCTGGCCTTTATGGGTTTGAGCCTCAACTTTGCTCTGTGGATCGACAAGTTCCTCTTCTGGAGTAACCCCGGTACCGGGGAGAATGTCTTTGGTCATTTTCGTGCTTCTCCTCTCTACGATGTTCCAGTGTTTCTGGCGTACCTCTCCCTTGTTCCTGGGTTTGCTGTGCTTTTCCTGAAGCTCGAAGTGGACTTTTCCAGGGCCTATGATGCGTACTATCGGGCTGCCAGGAACTGGGGGACGCTTGGGGACCTCTTTCGTCTGCAGCGGAATCTTCTTGAAAGTGCCCAGGCGACCTTTGCCGATGCGCTGAGAGCTCAGGCAGTATTTATAGTTCTCTTTATGGCTCTGGAACACTCTTTCTTGAATTCCCTCGGCATAAAGGGAATTTCTCTTCCCCTCTTGCGCACCCTTTTCCTTGGAGCCTTTTTGCAGCTTGCTCTCTTTGCCCTTTGGGGCCTCCTTTCGTACTTTGACCGTCGGAAAGAGCTTCTCTGGACGGCTATCCTTTTTGCCCTCTTGAATGGAAGCTGTACCTGGGTGACCCTGCGACTTGGTCCTGCGCTATATGGCTATGGGTATGTCGCTTCACTCAGCGTGGTCATTATTCTTGCTTTTCAGTTCCTCCGGAGGTTTCTTGATGAGATTCACTATTGGACTTTTATGCGTCCTGGTGGGTAACCTTGTCTTTTCGTTCCATGTGGGGTGCGCCAGAGAACGCCCCCGATGTGTTCTTTTTTACTA
>JBDIWL010000132.1:0-4454 GCA_039638315.1 Candidatus Caldatribacterium thermophilum
CGGAATTCCCCGGGGCTTTCGGAGGCTCACCTTCTTCAGAGCTTCCACCACCGGTCCAAGCACATCGAGGGCAATGACGCTGCGGTTTGCCGCCTCTGCTCTGAGGACCCGCGCCAGGTCCTCATTGACCACCGTGTACACCACGATGTCCTTCCCCACCCGCACCATGTCCATGATGTTGTATATCTCCTCTTCACTCCGCACATGGGTGAACCGGAGCACGTTGACCCGGGGGAGTTCAAACTGCAAAAGGGCTGCCTGGACAACGGAGAAGGCCGTTTTCCCTGTTCCATCGGAAATGACGAAAATGTTGAAATCGTCGCTCGCCTCATAGGTGTTCTGGTCTTCAAACTCGAACACCTTTTGCACCCTCCTCAAGAACGATGAGTGAGAGGTTGGCAAAGGGAGCAAAGAGGTTCACAATGCGCCGCAGAAGACCCAGGCGATTCGCCCGAAGGAGTGGATCCTCGCACATCACAAGCACCTCATCGAAAAAGCGGTTCAGGAACGGCACAATTTCCCGGAAGAGCTCGAGGGCTTTCTCGTACTCTCCCTGGGAAAGGGCTCCCCGAATAGCCTCTTCCCTCTTTTCCAGCTCCTCGTAGAGGGTACGCTCCGCTTCCTCCCTAAGGAGCGATTGCTCCACCTTGGTATCCACAAAATCCCGAGAGATATTATACGCTCTCGTGAACCCAGTTGCGACCTGAGCGAGGAACTCCCAATCGGCAACGAAAAGCTTTTGAAGGAATTCAATGCGCCGTGCAGCATCGTAGAGGTCGTCAGGATGCGTAGCAAAGACCGCCTGGATGATGGAGTGGTGCGTGCCACCCTCAAGGAAGGACGACCGAAGCCTCCCAAAGAGGAAGCGCACCACCTCGTCCTTTGGGTTCGCAATGCGAGGGGTGAATCCCTGTGCCGCAAGGAGCTCGAGATTCTTCGTAATCCACTCCGAAAGGGGACAGTACCATTCCCGCACAAGAAGCGTGTCCACAATGCTCTGCCCAAGCCGGCGAAGCCCCAGAGGATCCTGGGAACCTGTGGGGATTCGGCCAAGGGCGAAGCTCGAAACGATGGTGTCCATTTTATCGGCCAGGGAGAGAATGCTCCCAAGAGGCGTCTCGGGAGTGGAGAGGTAGCTCTCTTCAAGGGCCAGGGCAACCTCTTCCTCCTCGCCCGAAAGGAGGGCGTACACCTTCCCCATGTACCCCTGGAGCTCGGGAAACTCTCGAACCATGGAGGTAACAAGGTCAGCCTTTGCAAGGAGCGCCGCCCGTCGCAGGAGGGCAATTTCCGCTTCGCTCCGTTTGAGCACCTCCCCAAGATACGTCACAAGCTCCACGAGGCGTTCCGTCTTTTCGTACATGCTCCCCAAATCCTCCTGGAAGAGCACGCCCCGCAGGTCCTCCACCCGGTCAGCAAGCTTCCGTTTCTTATCCTCTTCAAAGAAGAAAAGGGCGTCCTCAAGACGCGCCCGCAGAACCCGCTCATTCCCCCGGATGATTTTCTCCGCTCCATCAGCCGGCCGATTGACGACCACGAAAAAGAGCGGTTGCAGGTTCCCTTCCGCATCGCAGGCAGCAAAGTACCGCTGGTGGTGCTTCATGACCGTAATGAGGAGTTTTGAGGGAAGGGCAAGGTACTTCTCGCTGAAATGCCCCACAAGGACATCGGGGTACTCAACGAGGAAATTCACCTCTTCAAGGAGCTCCTCATCCCGAAGCCAGTACACACCCTTTTCCTGGGCGCACTGGGAGAGCCGCTCGACAATGCGATTCTTCCGCTTCACCGGGTCAACAATGACCCCTGCACCCTCCAGGACCTCCTCATACGCTGCAGCTGAGGGAACAGGAAGTACAAAAGGCGCAAGGAAGCGGTGCCCCCGGCTCAGACGCGATGCGGAAACCCCGGCAACACACAGGGGAATCTCCTCATCCCCAAAGAGGGCCACAAGCCAGCGTATGGGGCGGACGAAACGGAAATCCCCCTCACCCCAGAGCATGGAACGGGAGAAGGCAAGAGACGCAAGAAAAGCTGGCAGTGCTTCAGAGAGCACTTCCCGGACGGGTCTTCCCGGTTCGTACTTTCGACCAAAAATGTACGTCCCCTTTTCCGTTTCCCGAATAAAGAGGTCCTGAGGCGGAATACCCTGCGCTCGGGCAAAGGCTAAAGCAGGGGGCAAAAGGTTCCCGTGGTCGTCCATGCCGACTTTCTTCGCCGGTCCTTTGATTTCCCGAACGACTGGTTCCTGGACCTCACCCATGCCCCGAACGTAGAGGGCAATGCGTCTTGGGGTTCCAAGGACCCGGAAATCGTCGTAAGGAATGCGGAACTTCTCCAGGGTCTCCGTGAATTTCTCCGTGACCTCGGCAAAAATCTCTCGAATGAGGCTTGTGGGGAGCTCTTCAACCCCAATTTCAAAGAGGAAATCCCTTTTACCCATTGGAGACCGTCACCGCCACCTTCTGGCACCAGGGGAATCCCAGAGACTCCCGTTCTTTGAGGTAAAGGGCTGCGCACCGGTTGGCAAGCTGGCGTACCCTTCCCATGTACTGGCTCCGCTCAAGAACACTGATGCCGCCGCGAGCATCAAGGAGGTTAAAGGTGTGGGAACACTTGAGGATGTAATCGTAAGCGGGGAGGACAAGTCCACGGTCAAGGAGCCGCTGCGCCTCTTTTTCGTAGAGCGCAAAGAGGGTGAAAAGGGTCTCAAGGTCGCTCTCCTCAAAACTGTAGATGGAGTGCTCTCGTTCCTCCTGAAGCCGTATATCCCCATAGGTCAGGTGCTCGTTCCACTGCACTTCGAATACGTTTTCCTTTTCCTGCAGGTACATGGCGATACGCTCAAGGCCATAGGTGATTTCTACCGAGACCGGCCGCAGGTCTATACCTCCAGCCTGCTGGAAATAGGTGAACTGGGTGATTTCCATGCCGTCAAGCCACACTTCCCACCCAAGTCCCCAGGCTCCAAGGGTTGGCGATTCCCAGTTGTCCTCAACGAAACGGATATCGTGCTCTTTCGGGTCAATACCCAGAGCAAAGAGGCTTTCAAGGTAGAGGTCCTGAATGTCATCGGGAGAGGGTTTTATAATGACCTGGAACTGGTAGTGCTCATAGAGGCGGTTGGGATTTTCCCCATAGCGGCCATCGGTGGGACGGCGAGAGGGCTCACAGTAAGCCACTCGCCACGGCTCAGGACCCAGAACCCGCAGGAAAGTTGCCGGATTCATGGTTCCGGCGCCAACTTCAACATCATACGGCTGCGCAATAACACATCCCTGCCGCTTCCAGTAGTCACTCAGGGCAAGAATGATGTCCTGAAAGTACACAACACTCCCCCCACAACTCCATCAGAGGAAAACTATATCAGGGAGAATACCCTCTGTCAACTGAAGGGCAGAGCTTCTCTGGCAATTTTCAGCGCTATGCCTTCTCCTCTAAAAGTCGTTTCAGCGTCTCCTCATGCACCCGAAGGGCCTCTGTATCCCAGAGAACGAAACGAATGACCCGAACAGATTTGAGTTTTGGGACCATCTCAAGGATTGTTCTGAGCGCCACCTCTGCAGCCTCATGCATCGGGTACCCGAAAACCCCTGTGGAAATCGCCGGAAAGGCGATAGAGGTTATGCCTCGCTCTTCGGCAAGAAGGAGCGCATTCCGGTAACAGGAGGCTAAGAGCTCTGCCGCAGGCTCATCAATCCCGTAGCGGGGACCGAGGCAGTGAATGACGTAGCGGTTGGGGAGTTTATGGCCACCGGTAATCACCGCCTGTCCTGGCTTAATAGGAGCAAGGGGACGGCACTCCTCGTAAAGCCCCGGACCGGCAGCTCTATGGATTGCTCCTGCCACACCTCCACCAGGGCGAAGCTCCGCATTTGCCGCATTCACAATGGCATCGAATCCAACCTGTTTCGTAATATCTCCCTGCACACACTCAATGGTGACACCGTCCACTTTCCGCTCCACGCTTTCACCTCCCCTGTGGTATCCCGTATAATAGTGTACCAAGAGAAAGGAGGAATGGTATGAAGAAGACGTACAGAATAGGCGTTATTCCTGGAGATGGCACTGGTCCAGAAGTCGTTCGGGAAGGACTGAAGGTCCTTGAGGCAGTGGCAAAAAAGGTGGGCTTCTCGTACGAAACCATTGTCTACCCCTTTGGAGGCGAGCACTACAAGAAAACCGGAGAAACGCTTCCCGATACTGCCCTTGAGGAGTTCAAAAAACTCGATGCCCTGTACCTTGGGGCCATAGGACACCCCGACGTGAAACCAGGAATCCTTGAACAGGGCATCCTCTTGAAAATCCGCTTTGGCCTCGACCAGTACATCAACCTCCGTCCGGTGAAACTCTACCCGGGAGTCTGGACCCCCATTAAAGACAAAGGTCCAGAGGACATTGACTTTGTGGTCGTCCGGGAGAACACCGAAGGGCTGTACGTTGGCGCTGGCGGTTTC
>JBDIWL010000133.1:0-4435 GCA_039638315.1 Candidatus Caldatribacterium thermophilum
AGGCCAAACACCCGGAAGCGGAAGCTGCCCTTCGTGGAGCAGTCCAGGGAAAGGAGAACATCCGTATTTTCCTCCTTGGAGATTACTACCCGGCAGGTGACGAGTTCCTCCTTGTTCGGGAGGTCACAGGGCGCATCGTTCCTGAAGGAGGCATCCCCCTCAATGTGGGGGTTGTGGTGCTCAACGTCGAAACCCTGCGGAATATCGCTCAGGCGGTACGGGGCAAACCGGTTATTGAGCGAACCCTCACATGCCATGGGGAGGTGCAAAGGCCCTCGGTTCTCCGGGTCCGGATTGGTACACCTTTTGAGGAAGTTATTGCCCGCTGTGGTGGGGCAACAGTCGATCCTTATGCTCTCGTTGTCGGTGGCCCCATGATGGGGTGGGTCACCTGCGACCCGAAAGCTCCGGTCACGAAGACCACAACAGGTATTTTCGTCCTTCCCCGGGACCACGAGGTGATTCGGAAAAAGACACTGCCCCTTCCTTACATCATTAAGCAGAGCAAGGCGGCTTGCTGCCAGTGCACGTACTGTACGGAGTTCTGCCCCCGGTACCTTCTTGGGCATAATCTTGCACCACACAAAATTATGCGTCAGATTAACCTGGGGCTTGATGTGCCGCCTGAGGTGATTGAGGGAGCGGTCCTCTGTAGTGAATGTGGGTTGTGTGAGGTCTTCGCCTGCCCTATGGAGCTCTCCCCTCGTGTGGTGAACCACGCCATTAAGGAACGTTTCCTCGCCATGCAGTACCGACCAGTGTTTCCAAAAAGGGAACTCGAGGTCCGGAGCGACTTTCCGTACCGGAAGATTCCCGTTGCCCGGATTGAGGGTCGGCTGCAGATTGAAAAGTACAAGAAACGCCCTCTTGTGCATCTTGAAGAGGTTCTTGTGCCTTCCCGGGTCGAGCTCCTTCTCAAGCAACACGCTGGAGCACCAGCTCGACCGGTTGTACAGGTGGGAGACCGGGTTCAGGAAGGGGATGTGGTGGGGGAAGCGCATGGAGAAGTTAGCGCCCGGGTACATGCAAGCATCACCGGGCGTGTGGTCTTTGTTGATGAAGAACGGGTGGTCATAGAAGGCTGAGGTGGATGATGGAACTCACTGTCCTTGGAGCGCTGGAGCTCAATTCCATTGCGGTAGGTATTAAAGCCCTGGACGCCATGGTAAAGGCGGCACCAGTTCGCATTGTTGACGCCAAGACCATCTGTCCGGGGAAATTCCTCATTGTCATCAGTGGCGAGGTTGCCGAAGTTGACGCCTCTCTCACCGCGGGGAAGGACACAGGAGAAGGGTACGTGGTCGATGAACTCTTCATTCCCAATCTCCATCCCCAGGTTATCCCGGCTATCCTCGGGACTGTGGTGTGTGAGATGTGGGATGCGGTGGCGGTCGTGGAATCCTTTTCAGCTATAGCGAGTATCGAGGCAGCTGATGCAGCGGCAAAAATGGCCGATGTCCTCATTACGGAAGTGCGTCTTGCGGTGGGGATGGGAGGGAAATCCTACGTGAAAATGATGGGGGATGTCCACGAAGTTGAGGCAGCAGTTGCGGCGGCAAAGACGGTTGTCTCCCGTCGAGGTCTGCTCTGCAAAGACATCATCATCCCCAGCCCCCATCCCGATATTCGGCCGTACTTCCTCTTCTAAAGGTGGGGTAGAGATATGGAGATTAAAGAAGCCGATATCCGCTCGATTGTGGAGCAGGTTATCGATAGACTTGAGAAAAGTGGTGTACTTCCGAGGGTTTCCGAGGTTACGGAAAAACCCTCACTTCGGGGTGAGGGGATTTTTGAGAGCATAGATGAGGCAGTGAAGGCAGCAAAGAAGGCTCATGAAAAGCTCATGGAGCTTCCTCTCGAGACTCGACGGAACATCATTCGCGCCATCCGAAGGGTTTCGGTACGGGAGGCTGAGACCCTTGCCCAGATAGCCCATGAGGAAACGGGCATGGGCCGTGTGGCGGATAAGATTGAGAAGAACCGTCTCGCTGCCTTGAAAACCCCGGGAGTTGAAGATCTTGAGCCCATGGCCTTTACGGACGAACACGGGCTCACCCTTGTGGAGCGGGCTCCTTACGGGATTATTGCCTCCATCACACCCTCTACAAACCCCACCTCCACCATTATCAACAACACCATCAGCATGGTGGCAGCAGGAAACGCCGTCGTTTTCCATCCCCATCCTGGAGCCAAGCGCTCATCTTGCTATACCGTGACCCTTCTCAACCGGGCTATTGTTGAGGCAGGGGGACCGGAGAACCTCATCTGCGCCATCGGCAACCCTACCCTTGAATCTGCCCAGGCGCTCATGAAGCACCCGGCGGTGCGTCTTCTTGTGGTCACCGGTGGTGGAGGAGTTGTCCAGGCGGCGATGACAAGCGGGAAAAAGGTTATCGCTGCTGGTCCCGGAAACCCACCCTGTGTGGTGGACGAAACGGCGGATATCGCCAAGGCTGGCCGGGATATCGTTCTTGGAGCAGGTTTTGACAACAACATTGTGTGTGTTTGCGAGAAAGAGGTTCTTGTGGTCAATGAAATTGCAGAGGACCTGCAGAAAGCCATGGAATTCAACGGTGGATTTCGCCTTAGCCGGCGCCAGATGGAAGAAGTGACGCGTCTTGTCATTGATGAGCCAGGGGGGCCAGGAAAGCCTGGAAAGCCAAAAAGGGAATGGGTGGGGAAAGACGCTTACCTCATCGCCCGGGAGATTGGTATACGGGTCCCTGAAGACACAAGAATCCTCTTTGGAGAGGTCGACCGGGATAATCCCCTTATCTGGACAGAGCAGCTTCTTCCGGTCATTCCTGTAGTGCGTTTCCATGACGTGGAAGAGGCTATGGAGTTTGCGGTTGAGTGCGAGCACCATTTCCGGCACACCGCGGTCATGCACTCCCGTAACATCGCCAACCTCTCGAAGATGGCCAAACTGATGGACTGTTCCGTTTTTGTGAAAAATGGTCCTGCGTACAGTGGTCTTGGCAAAGGAGGGGCAGGATTCACAAGTTTCACCATTGCCACTCCCACCGGTGAGGGCCTCACGAGGCCGCGAACATTCACCAGGGAGCGGCGCTGCACTCTTGTTGATTACTTCCGGATTGTGTGAGGGGGAAGCCGTGAAGATTGCCAAAGTCATCGGGACAGTGGTAGCAACACAAAAGGTTTCTTCCTTTGAGGGGGTGAAGCTCCTCCTCATTCAGCCCCTTGATGAGCACCTGCGTCCTGTGGGATCCCCCCTTGTCGCCTGCGATACGGTGCAGGCAGGGATTGGGGACATTGTGTTTTATGAGGGGGGAAGGGAAGCGGCTCTGGCCTTGCCAAACTGGTTCAATCCCTCTGATTGCACAATTCTTGGTATCATCGATGCGGTGGAGGTTGAAGGGGGCACGTCTCCATGATTCTTGGAAAAGTTGTGGGTAATGTGGTGTCAACAGCCAAGCTTCCCATCCTCCAGGGGTTGAAAATCATGGTTGTGCAACCTGTTGATAAGGAAGGGAAACCCAAGGGGCAAACGCTCCTTGCCTTTGATATGGTCCAGGCGGGGGTGGGGGATACGGTGCTGGTCATTGATGAGGGGAACTCCTGTCGAACGATTCTTGGTGACCCTCAGGCGCCAATCCGGATGCTCATTGTGGGTATTGTGGATGAGATTGAGGCATAAAGGGGTCGAGCATAGATGGAACGAAGTTTTCCTCGGGTAATCCAGAATGTGGTGGGAGGGCTCCATGCTCTTGGGACTCCTCCAAAGCACGATCCGGACCCGGTAAATCAGAAGGACCATGTGGTGCGGGTGGCCATTGGCTCAGACCACCGGGGTTTTGAAGCCAAAGAAATCCTGAAGCGGTACCTGACGCAGCTTGGGTACCGGGTATACGATGTGGGGACGTTCAGTGGCGAGCAGAGTGTGGATTACCCGGACTTCGCCGTGAAAGTAGCGCAGAAGGTTGCCTCTGGAGAATGTGAACGGGGCATCATGATTGACGGCATGGGCATTGGTTCCTGTATGGTGTGCAACAAAGTGCGAGGCATCCGAGCGGCACTCTGTTACGATCGGGACAGCGTCATCAACAGCCGCGAACACAATAACGCCAATGTTTTGACCCTGGGAGCTCGGCATGCTCCGGAGGAACTCTGTGAACTCGTGAAGCTCTGGCTCGAGACACGATTTGCCGGAGGCCGGCACTGGTCTCGTGTGAATAAAATCATGGCAGTGGAGAGGAGTAACTTCGGGTCATGAACAGGGAAGAGCTCATTGAACGGGTAACAAGGGAAGTTCTGGCGCGGCTTCGTGGTGACTCTCGGGGAAGAGAAGAGTGTGCGTGTCCTGAGGCGCAGGGTGGCGGTCTTGTGCTGACCCCCCGGGATATCGCCCGCTACATCGACCACACCCTTCTGCGCCCGGATGCGACACGATCGATGATTGAGAAACTTTGCGATG
>JBDIWL010000134.1:0-4427 GCA_039638315.1 Candidatus Caldatribacterium thermophilum
TTGTCTCTGCAACCCCTGGGGAATTCGAAATATCTCAGAGTGCTCAAGTTGTGGAACAGCTCATCCGTCCCACTGGTCTTCTCGACCCAGAGGTAGAAGTGCGTCCAGCGAGGGGTCAGGTCGAGGACCTTGTAGGGGAAATCCGGAAGGTTATTCAGAAGAACCAGCGGGTCCTTGTAACGACGTTGACGAAAAAGAGTGCCGAAGATCTCTGTGAGTTCCTCTATAGCCTTGGTATCCGGGTGCGGTACCTCCATTCCGAGATCGACACCCTTGAGCGAGCGAGGATCATCCGGGATCTCCGAGCGGGTGCATTTGACGTTCTTGTGGGGGTGAATCTCCTTCGGGAAGGTCTTGACCTTCCCGAAGTCGCTCTTGTAGCTATTCTTGATGCCGACAAAGAGGGATTTTTGCGCTCTGAAGTTGCTCTTATCCAGACTATTGGGAGAGCGGCACGGAATGTGGAAGGACGGGCTATTCTCTACGCTGATTGTATGACGCGCTCTCTCGAGCGGGCAGTTGCGGAAACGAAAAGACGTCGGGCAATTCAGGAAGCGTACAATCGGGAACATGGCATTGTGCCCCAGAGCATCACCAAAGAGGTTCGGGCACTCATTCCCGAAGAAGTGGGCCTTTCCCGGGAATTTGAGGAGGTTAGCCTTCTTGTGGAGGAGGTTGAGGAAAGAGAAGAGGACCTTGAGCGACGTATTGAGATACTTACTCGGGAGATGAAAGAAGCGGCAAAACGTCTGGAATTTGAGAAGGCAGCACTTCTCCGAGATGCAATTTTCCGTTTGCGCGCCCTCCAGGAGAAACGAACTTCCGGTGGGGATGGACAATGAGAGATGGGGCAATTACCATTCGAGGCGCACGGGAGCATAACCTAAAAAATATCAACCTTGAGATTCCGCGAAACCGGCTTGTTGTCATTACCGGTCTGAGTGGTTCGGGGAAATCGTCTCTTGCTTTTGATACGATTTACGCGGAAGGGCAGAGAAGGTACCTGGAATCCCTATCGTCCTACGCAAGACAGTTCCTGGAACGGATGGAGAAACCCGATGTCGATTCCATCGAGGGGCTTTCCCCGGCTATTGCCATTAACCAGAAGGTTTCCTCTCATAATCCCCGATCGACAGTCGGAACGGTCACCGAAATCTACGATTACATGCGGGTTCTTTTTGCCCGGTGTGGAAAAGTTTTCTGTCCACAGTGCGGGAAGCCTATTGCCAGGCAAACTGTGCAGCAAATTACCGATGAGATTCTTTCGCTTCCTCCGGGGTCAAGGGTGCTCATTATGGCGCCCCTTGTCCGGGGCCGAAAGGGGGAGTATCGGAAGCTCCTTGCCGATCTTTTCAAGAATGGCTTTGCACGGGTACGCATCAATGGAGAAATTGTGGATCTTGAAGAATGGGAGAGTATCGAGCTCGATCGGAACAAAAAACACGACATCGATCTCATCGTTGATCGAATCGTTATTGAGGATGATATCGACCGAAGGGTGAGCGACTCAGTGGAAATTGCGCTCCGTTACGGCAAGGGCGTGCTTAAGGTTGGCATCTGGGAGGGTGGAGAGATTACAGAGCGTCTCTTTAGCGAGCGTTTTGCCTGTGTTGACTGTGGGGTCAACTTTCCTGAAATCACTCCCCGGATGTTTTCCTTCAACAACCCCTATGGAGCCTGCCCTCGGTGCAGTGGCCTTGGTTTTCTAACTTTTGTTGATCCGGACCTTGTAGTTCCCGACTACTCAAAGTCCATAGATGAGGGGGCTATTGTCCCTTGGGACAATCTCGATCCGGAGAACTACTGGGGGGAGAGAATTCGTCGAGTCCTTGCTGCGCGAGGCATTCCCCTTCAGCGACCTTTTAGGGAGCTCACCGACGAGGAGCGGCACTTTGTTCTCTATGGTGGTGATGGTTTTGAGGGTATAATTCCTCTCCTTGAGAGGAAGCTCGAAAGTGCCAAAGACTGGTGGGAACAAGAGGAAATCGCCCCGTTCCTTTCGATGAAGGTGTGTCCGGAATGCCAGGGGGATCGTCTTCGAAAGGAAAGTCTCTCAGTGAAGATTCAAGGATTCTCCATCGGAGATCTCTCTCGTCTCACAGTTGGGGAACTCCTTGAATTCTTTGAAAACCTCCGCTTCTCAGGAAATGAGGCAGTAATTGCTGAGCCTATTCTTCGGGAAATCCGATCGCGCCTCGGTTTTCTCAAGGAAGTCGGCCTTGAATACCTGACCCTTGCTCGTTCTGCTGCTACCCTCTCCGGTGGGGAAGCGCAAAGAATACGTCTGGCGACACAGATTGGTTCTGGTCTTGTGGGGGTTCTCTACGTTCTCGATGAACCTACGATTGGTCTGCACCCCCGGGATAACCAGAAACTCATCGCGATTCTCAAAAAACTTCGGGATCTTGGGAACACGGTTATCGTGGTGGAACACGATGCCGAGACCATTCGAAGTGCTGATTTCGTTGTTGACATCGGTCCCGGAGCGGGGGATCAGGGTGGAAGAGTTGTGGCTTTTGGCTCACCTCAGGAAATCATGGAACACCCTGAGAGTCTTACTGGTATGTACTTGAGCGGGAGGAGGCGCATTCCTGTCCCTGCAAAGAGGAAACCCCCACAGGGTGCTTGGCTTGTTGTCCGGGGAGCGCGGGCAAACAATCTCAAAAATATCACCGTTCGAATACCTTTAGGGCTTCTTGTAGGGATTACCGGGGTGTCTGGATCGGGCAAAAGTACGCTCCTTTATGATATTCTCTATCGGGGTCTCTCCCGGATACTCCATGGGTCAAAAGAGAGCGTTGGAGACCATGATGCTATAGAAGGGGTAGAGCACATCGACAAGGTTATTGTCATCGACCAATCCTCTATTGGGAGAACCCCGCGCTCAAATCCTGCAACGTATACGGGGGTCTTTGCCGACATTAGAGCACTCTTTGCATCGCTTCCTGAATCGAAAGCCAGGGGTTACAGGCCTGGGAGATTTAGTTTCAACCTCAAGGGTGGACGGTGTGAAGCGTGTCAGGGAAATGGGGTTATAAAGATTGAAATGCATTTCCTCCCCGATGTCTTTGTAACCTGTGAGCAGTGCCAGGGGAAGAGGTACGGGAGAGAAACGCTGGACATAAAATACAAAGGCAAGAACATCGCTGATGTCTTGGACATGAGTGTTGATGAGGCCATAGCGTTTTTTGCACACATTCCTCCTATTCGAAGGAAGCTCGAGATGCTCCAGCGAGTTGGTCTTGGGTACATTAAGCTGGGTCAGCCAGCAACGACGCTTTCTGGAGGAGAAGCACAGCGTATTAAGCTCGCCCGGGAACTTGGAAAGGTAGCCACTGGAAGGACCCTGTACCTTCTCGATGAGCCAACTACGGGGCTGCACTTTGCTGACGTGGAAAAGCTCCTTGGGGTACTCCTTGAACTTCGCGATCGGGGCAACACGGTGCTTATCATTGAGCACAATCTCGATGTCATTAAGTCCTGCGATTACCTTATTGATCTTGGGCCAGAGGGAGGCGACAGGGGTGGCTACATCGTAGCCGAGGGAACCCCAGAAGAAGTCGCTCAGGTTCCTTCTTCGTATACCGGACAGTTCCTGAAGGAGGTGCTTTTTGCTGAGCGAAAGAGCGAATTATGTCCCGTTTGAGGTACAGAGAAATGATATCGACTGCCTTCCTCAGGAATGCGGGGTGTACATTTTTAAAGACGCTCAGGGAAGGATACTCTACGTTGGAAAGGCTGTAAATATTCTCAAGAGGGTTCAATCTCACTTTCGACAGGTGTCTTCCCCTCTGAAAGAGGGCATGGTCGAAGCAGTGGCTACAGTACAGTACTTTCTCACCGGGAACGAGGACGAAGCGCTTCTTCTTGAGGAGGATCTCATCAAGCGCCTTCGTCCTCTGTACAACCTTCGTTTGCGGGATGACAAGAGTTATCCCTACATCCTTTTTGAAGCAAAGGGCAATTTTCCCCCGGTTCGCATAGCTCGGAGGAAAACCGGTGGTGAGGGGAGGTACTTTGGACCATTTACGGACACGAAGAAGACCAGGGAGGGACTCAAGCTTCTCCGGTCGCTTTTCCTCCTTCGAGGGTGTACGCTTCCGGAACACTCCTTTCCCCTGAAGCGGCCATGCATCGATTTTGAACTTGGGCTCTGCAGCGCTCCCTGTGTCGGTCGAATATCTCAAGAAGCCTATCAAGAGAATGTGAGAAGAGCTATGGACTTTCTCAATGGGCGGTATGAAGATGTTGCCCGGTGGATTGAAGAAGAGATGTGGCAGGCTGCCGAGTCGCTGGATTTTGAGAGAGCCATTTACTATCGGGAAAAGCTTGAAGCAATACAGAAGGTCGCGGCCCGGTATCGTCTGGTCCTCTCAGAACCTGAGGACATTGACTTTATAGGTGTTGCCTATGATGCGCAGGTAGCG
>JBDIWL010000135.1:0-4390 GCA_039638315.1 Candidatus Caldatribacterium thermophilum
GAGATGAAGGGAGCCACACTCTGCGGAATGTTGCACAGGCAGTTGGTGGTCTTTCTCTTCCCAACCTTGCTCGGCTTGGTCTTGGGGTGCTTGAAGATCTTCCGGGAGTTCCTCCCTGCGTACCCCCCTGGGGTTCCTATGGGAAAATGCTTGAGCAGTCTCCGGGAAAGGATACCACGAGTGGTCACTGGGAGATAGCTGGAATTATTCTTGAAAAGCCCTTTCCCGTATATCCTCAAGGTTTTCCCCAGGAGGTGGTAGAGCGTATTGAAAGAGCCATTGGACGACGTGTTTTGGGGAACAAGCCTGCTTCGGGAACGGCAATCATAGAAGAGCTTGGTGCAGAGCACCTCCGTACGGGATTTCCCATTGTCTACACTTCCGCAGACAGTGTTCTTCAGGTTGCAGCCCATGAGGAGATTATTCCTCTTGAAGAGCTTTACGCTATGTGCGAAACAATACGGGCCATCATGACGGGAGAACACGCTGTAGCGCGGGTCATTGCTCGACCTTTCCGGGGAGAACCGGGTTCGTTCTGGAGAACTCCAAATCGGCGGGATTTTTCCCTCCCTCCTCCTCGAGAGACCGTTCTTGACGTTCTTTCTCAGTGTGGGAAAAAAGTTGTGGGCGTTGGAAAGATTTGGGATATCTTTGCAGGGCGAGGCATTGGGGAGCGCGTTACAACTAAGGAAAACAGGGACACCTTTTTGGCACTGCGAGAAACGGCAAAACGCGACGATGTTGCTCTTGTTTGGGCGAATTTCAACGATTTTGACACACTCTATGGGCATCGGAATAACGTCTCGGGTTTTGCGCAGGCTCTTGAAGCTTGGGACAGAGAACTTGAGGCATTCCTCTCCCTTCTCCGAGAGGATGATGTTCTTATTATCACAAGCGATCACGGTTGTGATCCAACGACCCCAAGCACAGACCATTCTCGAGAGTACGCCCTTCTCCTCGTTTTTGTACCGCGCCTTCCTTGTGGGAAGTGTCTGGGTGTTCGGAAAACCTTTGCTGACGTTGCTGCAACTATTGCCGAGCTTTTCGGGGTTGGCTGGTATGGTCCTGGGGAAAGCTTTGCTTTCGCGCTTGTATCCTGAGCGTATCCTTGCACACCTTAACGAAATAGCACGCGCTATTCCCTCAAGGCCCCAGTGTGCTGTTGTGGCAGGGTCAGGGTGGGGTGGGTATGACAGGGAAGGGGTTGAAGAGGTGGCATCCTTTTCCGATCTCCACCCCGCGCTTCGTACAGGGGTTTTCGGTCACCGGGGGGTCTTTCGTCTTGTACGTTTTGGGGAGAAGACCTTGCTTTTTGTTGAAGGGCGTGTACACCTTTATGAAGGGTATGGGCTTTCAGAAGTGCTTCTTCCTCTCACCTTTATGTACCTTCTCGGGGTGCGGACTGTCGTGCTCACCAATGCTGCAGGAAGTCTTACTCCTTTCCTCCCTCCGGGGAGCATCCTTGTCCTTGCGGATCAAATCGACTGGACCTTCGTTCCTGACTTTTTGCCCCGAGCACGGTTTGATGAGAAACTCCAGGAAGTTGCCCTCTCCTGTGCCAGACATTCTGGTCTTGAAGCGGTCCGGGGAGTATATGTTGGAGTTCTTGGTCCGTCCTTTGAGACTGCGGCGGAGATCCGCATGCTTGGGTACCTTGGAGGACACGCTGTGGGGATGTCTACCGTAAAGGAAGCCAAGTTTGCTACAGGACTCGGACTCAAAGTTCTTGGGCTTTCGCTCATTACTAACTGGGGAACTGGTCTCTCTTCCCTCCCCCTCTCCCATGAGGAGGTTCTTTCCCTTGCAGAACTGAAAAAACCTGTCCTTCACACTTTTTTGCACAATCTTGTCATGGAGATCCCCTATGAAAATTGTTGTGAGTCATGAGGGTACGGATTTCGACGCCCTCGCCTCGATGTTTGCGGTAACGAAGCTCTTTCCCGGGACACGGATGGTCCTCTGGGGGTCGGTGAACCCCAACGTTCGGCACTTTCTCTCTCTGTATGGCACGTTCTTCTCCGTTCTCACGGAGAAGGAAATTGATTGGCATGGAGTAACTACTATCTATGTGGTGGATACTGTGTACCTCGAGCGGTTGAGCAAGGCTGGACAGCTCATTCGAACTGGTCGCGTGGAGTACTTTATCTTCGACCATCATCCCGTGGGGAAAGATGAGGTTCCCCCTTACGCTTTTATCAGAAATTTTGGTGCCTGCACGACCATTCTCGTCACAAAAATCCAGGAAGCTGGTGTTCCGCTCTCCCCCCTTGAAGCAACGCTCCTTCTTCTTGGTATCTATGAGGATACAGGGTCCTTTACCTTTCCTACAACGACAGCTGAGGATCTCAGTGCTGCTTCCTTTCTCCTTTCTAAGGGTGCTTTGGTGAGTTACGTTTCCCGTTTCACCCGCGTGGTCCTCACGGAAAAGCAGGAATACGTACTTCGAGAGATCCTTCAGAGGATGACTGTGGAAAATATCAACGGTATTCCGGTGCATTTCTGTGTACTTTCCTTAGAGGAGTATGTGGAGGGGGTATCTCTTATTGTCCATCGACTCATGGAGATGGAAGATATCGAGGTATTTTTCGGGATCTTTGCCATGGAGCACAAGGTCCACGTTATTGCTCGAAGCCGCTTGCAGGAGGTTCGTCTCAACGAGATTCTGGGAAGCCTCGGTGGGGGAGGGCACCAGAGTGCGGCCTCAGCAACCTTTCGCAACAGGAACCCCGAGGAAGTGCGTGAGGAAATCCGGTCCCTTCTTCGCCGTTCTCTCTCGCTGACCCAGGCAGTGGACATTATGTCGCACCCGGTAAAGACCGTTACTCCTGAAACCACTATGGAAGAAGCCTTTGCCACCCTTATGCGTTTTGGCTTTTCAGGTCTTCCGGTAGTGAATGGAGAGGGGAGACTCGTAGGACTCATAGCTCGAAGGGATGTTGAAAAGGCGATACACCATGGGCTGAAGAAAGCACCGGTACGAAGTTTCATGTCAACGGACCTTGTGACTGTAGGACCAGAAGCCTCTCTTGTAGAGATTCGCAACCTTATGGTGGAAAAGGACGTAGGACGCATTCCAGTCGTCAAAGATGGAAGGGTTCTCGGTATCATCACTCGGAGTGATGTCCTTCGAGCCATGCACGAGAGAGAGTATCTCCATGTCCAGAAGATGGCTCGCATTTCTCTTGTCGAAAAGCTTTACCTCCACTTTGGGCCAGAGAATATGGAGCTCCTTGGTACTGTAGCTGAAGTGGCAAAGCGTTTTGGTGCTATGGTGTACCTCGTAGGAGGCGTGGTTCGGGATATCATTCTTGGTGTTCCAAACGAAGACCTTGACCTTGTCGTTGAGGGAGACGCTATTGCATTTGCCCACCTCCTCAGGCAGTACCTTGGAGGGAAGGTTGTGTCGTATCCTCCCTTCGGAACAGCTATTCTCTTCTTGAAGGATGGAAAAAGAATCGATTTTGCCTCAGCTCGGCACGAGTTCTATGCTTCTCCTGGTGCACCTCCTCAAGTGGAGTTTGCTAACCTTCGACGAGACCTCTTTCGACGAGATTTCACGGTAAACGCTATGGCCATAAGTTTGCATCCTGAGAGCTTTGGTGAGCTCTTCGACTTTTTTGGCGGCTTACGGGATCTTGAGCGGGGAATCCTGCGAGTTCTGCATCCCCTGAGCTTTGTGGAGGATCCTGCCCGAGCAATTCGCGCAGTGCGTTTTGAGGGAAAGTACGGTTTCTCCATTGAACCTTTTACCCTGAGCCTTCTTAAACAAACAGTGCGGGAAAGCTTTCTTACGAAAATCAAGCCTGACCGGCTCAAAGAGGAGCTTGAGCTTATTCTTGCTTTTCCGGATTTCCCCCGATACCTCTTTCGCATGTACCAGCTTGATATGTTTCCGTCTATCTTTCCAGGATGCATTTGGAAGAGGGAGTTTGAGGAGGTATACAATCGGCTTCTTTCACTTTATGGTACCTACGATACGTCCGCATGCGATCCTTTGCTTCTGAAGCTTTCTCCTCTTTTTGGTTCCATGGATCCAAAGTACCTTGAGGATTTACGCGTTCGGCTATCCCTCTCGAAGAAGACCATGCAAAAGATTGCTACCTTTCTGCAAAAGAAGGAGTACATCGTGAAAGAACTCCATCGTGATTCTTTGAAGAATTCGGAAGCTTACCTTCTTTGCTCTTTGCTTTCCCTTGAGTTTCTCTTGCTCCTTTTTGCGGAGTACCACGGTAGTATAGTAGCGGAGAGGATTGGGAGGTATCTCCATGAGTGGAGAACTCTACGACCTGTGCTGAACGGTCGTGCACTTAAGGCTCTTGGCATTCCGGAGGGTCCAACATATGGTAGAATTCTCCAGGAAGTTTTCCTTGCCCAGATTGACGGGGAAGTC
>JBDIWL010000136.1:0-4386 GCA_039638315.1 Candidatus Caldatribacterium thermophilum
GGCTTGTGGACCCCAAAGTTGTGGTTTGGGTGGTTGTGGTTCTCAATATATACACCTTCTACGCAGGGCAAATGATGCTCATCTTTGATAGCGCCCTCAAGGAAGTTCCAAGGGAACTCTACGAAGCTGCAGAAATCGACGGAGCAGGTCGTATCACACAGTTTCTTAAAATAACCCTTCCTGCAATATCGCCAATTCTCTTTTTCAACGTGGTTACGGCAACGATCAGCTCCCTGAGCACCTCTTTTACGCTTCTCTACCCTCTGACGGCTGGTGGACCGGGAAAGGTGACGCAGGCCATAAGCCTTGATATCTACCACAATGCCTTTAAAACCTTCAGGGTGGGCTATGCCTGTGCGGAGTCGGTCATTCTCTTCCTTATTGCTGCAGGAGTGTCCCTCCTCATGTTTGCTACGTCCAAAAGGTGGGTATACTACGAGGTGTAACATGCGAAGGCGTAGATTAGGGAATGCATTCCAGTACGCGTTGATGAGTATTGTGGCTATCGTCATGTTTTTCCCGATACTCTGGATTATTCTTTCCTCTTTCAAACCAATGATTGAGTTCAGTACCTTTCCCCCGAGAATCTTGCCTTCTCGCTTCTTCTGGCAGAACTACGCCGAGGTTTTCGCAAGCAGTAAGCTCCTTGTGTACCTGAGAAACACGTTGATTTTGATTGTTGGGAATACTGTGGGAACCTTGCTTTCGAGTTCCATTGTTGCTTATCCTCTGGCGCGAATGCGCTTTCGGGGAAGGGAAGTCATCTTCAGTCTGATACTCATGACCATGATGGTGCCAAGCTACGTGACCATAATCCCCCAGTACATCCTTTTCAAGGAACTGGGATGGCTTGATACGTTTTTGCCCATCATTGTGCCTGCCTTTTTCGCATACCCGTACAACGTGTTCCTTTTTAGGCAGTTTTACCGAACCATACCCCGGGAACTCGACGAGGCGGCAAAAATAGACGGATGCAGTGAGTGGGGCGTTTTCCTGAGGGTTATTGCTCCCCTGTCAAAGCCAGTGTTCATAACGATTGGCATCCTTTCGTCCATTTTCTGGTGGAACGAGTTCTTCATCCCCATGGTCTTTATAAACTCTGAGGATTTAAAGCCCTTGAGTGTGGGGATATACAGCTTTTCCCGGACGACCTTTGTGGTTCGATGGGACCTCATCATGGCCATGGCTACTGTGATGCTCATTCCACCGATGACCCTTTTCCTCGTGGCCCGACAGTACATCACCGAAGGCATAAAGACGACTGGGTTGAAGTGACGCAAAAGGAGGAAGGAGCATGGATGTGCGAGTTGCGGAGGAGAGTTTCTGGGGAAGAAGGATTCGCCAGGTCAAGGAGGTTGTCGTTCCCTACCAGTGGAAAGCCCTGAACGACGAAGTGCCGGGTGCCCCCAAAAGCCACGCTTTTGCCAACTTCCGTATCGCGGCAGGCCTTGAAAGGGGGGACTTCTACGGATTCGTGTTCCAGGATAGCGACGTGGCCAAGTGGCTTGAGGCGGCAAGTTCCATCCTCATGCAATACCCCGACCCAGACCTTGAGCGCCTCGTTGATGGGGTTATCGATGTTGTTGCAAAAGCCCAAGATAAGGATGGGTACCTGAATACGTATTTTACGATTAAGGAACCAGAAGGGCGGTGGAAGAACCTCCGTGATAACCATGAACTCTACTGTGCTGGACACCTCATTGAGGCAGGTGTTGCCCACTACAAGGCTACAGGAAAAGGTAAGCTCCTTGAAGTCGTCAGGCGCCTTGCCGACCACATTGCAGCCCGCTTTGGCGATGGTCCGGGAAAGCTTCGGGGGTACTGTGGGCATCCGGAGATAGAGCTCGCCCTTGTGAAACTCTATCGCACCACGGGAGAGCGGAAGTACCTTGACCTTGCAGCTTTTTTTGTGAATGAGCGGGGGAGGAGACCCCTCTACTTCGAGCTTGAGGCAAAAGAACGTGGCGAGGAGCAGCTCCCCTGGCCTTTCTGGACACCGGAGTACTGTCAGGCCCATCTCCCCGTGCGGGAACAGAGGGAAGCGGTGGGCCATGCTGTCCGGGCCATGTACCTTTACAGCGCTATGGCGGATCTCGCTTTTGAGCTTGGGGATAGAGGGCTTTTTGAGGCCTGCAGAGCCCTTTGGGAGAGCGTCACGAAGCGGCGGATGTACGTTACCGGAGGAATAGGTTCTTCAGCAGAAGGGGAAGCCTTCACCTTCGACTATGACCTTCCTCCCGATCGGGCGTATACCGAAACCTGTGCAAGTATTGGCCTTGTGTTCTTTGCGCACCGGATGCTCCGTCTTGAGGAGCGAGGAGAGTACGGAGATGTCCTGGAACGAGCATTGTACAATGGGGTTTTAGGTGGTATTTCCCTTGATGGAACACGGTACTTTTATGTGAATCCTCTTGAAGTCTTTCCCGAAGCGGTGCAAAGGAGGCACGACTTACGGCACGTTGTGCTCTCACGCCAGCCCTGGTTCCCCTGTGCGTGTTGTCCGCCCAATATTGCGCGGCTTTTTGCGTCGCTTCCGGATTACGTGTACTCCCAGAGCGGAGATTGCCTTTCTGTCCACCTCTTTGTGGCGAGCACCGTGAGGACGAACCTCCTTGGGAGGAACCTTTCCCTTATCCAGGAGACGGAATACCCGTGGGGAGAGCGAGTGCTCCTTCGGGTTTTCCCAGAAGAGCCTCTTGAATTTACGGTGGCGGTGCGCGTACCTGGATGGTGCCAGGAACCGGAACTCTTGGTGAACGGGGTAAAGCTTAACCTCGCCGCGCACCTTTCCCAGGGGTATGCGAGAGTGCGGCGGCTCTGGGAAAAGGGAGATGTCCTTGAGCTCTTCCTTCCCATGCCGGTAGAGAGGGTGCGGGCAAATCCATCCGTTCGAGACGCTGCCGGGAAGGTCGCCCTGCAACGTGGTCCCCTTGTCTTCTGCCTTGAGGAGGTGGACAATGGTGCAGGTCTTGCAAGCATTGTCCTTCCGGAAGATACGGAGTTTTCTGCCACCTTTGTTCCGGACCTTCTTGGAGGTGTCGTTGTTCTCTCAGGGGAGGCTGTACGCGAAAGCGCATCGTCTCCTGAGCTCTACAGTTTCACAAAGCCAGGGAGGAAAGCGGTACCCATAAAGGCTATTCCATACTATGCCTGGAATAATCGGGGCATAGGGGAAATGACCGTATGGGTTCGTGAAATGGGAAGCGTGGACAGCCGCCGCAGACAGGTATAGAATGGGTGAGAAATGCTTGTGGAGATGGGAGAAGGACAATGAGCCGAAGAAAGGGGACACCGCCGTTACACGTTGCCTTGCAGGAAGCGATTACGTCCCTTATTGCCGCAAGAGGCATCCAGCCGGGAGAGAAAATCCCTTCTGAGCGGGAACTCAGCAGAGAGTGCCGAGCAAGCCGGAGCAGCATCAGAAAGGCTATCCTTGCTCTGGTGCACAAAGGAGTTCTTGTTCGAGTTCCCGGGAAAGGTACGTTTGTGGCTGCAAAGCATGGTACATTTGAGGTGTCTTCTTCGCGTACCGGCAATATCGGTTTCGTGGTTTTTCTCTCTTCCCTTGACAGGACTCGTCCAGATATTCGAGCCTATGTGGCCGAAAACGGGCGAGTCTCCTGGATGCCCTTTTACTCGGAAGTTTTTGAGGGGGCCCACGAGGAACTCCAGAGGAATGATGTCCATCTCCTCTTCTTCGCAGGGTACCAGGATACCCCTTCCGAGAAGGCCAAGTTTGGAGACTTCTTGAAAAAAGTCGATGGGCTCATCGTTTGCGAGCTTGCTTCCCCGTCTTTTGCTGAACTCCTTGAGGCGTCACCGGTGCCTGTGGTTCTTGTGAATCCCTCTGTTCTTCCCCGCTCCCTCAAGGCGGACGTCCTTCTTATGGACAATTTCGGTGGGGCGTACCAGGCGGTCAGTTACCTCATAAAACTCGGCCACCGAGCCATAGGTCTCATTAACCATCCCGTGGAGCGGAACCGTTCTGCCCGGGAGCGTTTCCAGGGATACAAGGCTGCGCTTCGGCGGGCCGGAATAGCCTATGACGAAGCACTTGTTGAGTACGGCGATTGGAGCATGGAGAGTGGCTATGCTGCCATGGAACGGCTTTTAAAGAAAGGTGTGCAGGTGACAGCTATTTTTGCGACGAACGACGAAATGGCCATCGGGGCTATGAAAGCGGCGAGGGAACATGGTTTACAGGTCCCAGAGGATTTGAGCATTGTGGGTTTTGATGATGCGCCTATTTCCTCAAATACCTTTGTTGCCCTCACTACGGTGCGAGTTTACAAGAGGGAAATGGGAAGGTTTACTGTTCAGCGGATTCTCCACCGGATTCGAGAACCCCGCTTTGTACCGATTCAGGTCATTTTTCCCACGGAACTT
>JBDIWL010000137.1:0-4365 GCA_039638315.1 Candidatus Caldatribacterium thermophilum
CGCTCGAGGAAGGCTACGCAGAGGGCAATAATGCGGGAAAGGAGGGGAATCTCCTCACCCCGAAGTCCCCGCGGAAGCCCTTCCCCATTCCACCACTCCTCATGGGCAAGGATGGCTTCAGAGAGAGGGGCAAGGAGAGGTATGTTGCTCGCAATGAAGTACCCCGATTCAGTATGCCGGCGAAGGAAGACCTCCCTTGGAAGCCCTGGCCACTCACCTCGCTCAACAAGAGGCACCATTCCCACGTCGTGGAAACGGGCAAGAAGGGAGAGCGCCTCCTGCTGCTCAAGGGGAAGATGCATCTCTTTCGCAAATCGTCGAGCAAGTCGCTCAACCTCTTCAAGGAAATGCACGCCTTTGATACGCCGAAGCGCCTCTTCGAGAGCTGCAAGAACTCCACGGTAGAAGCTCTCGCGTTCGGAAAGTTTTACCCGGTACATACGCTCTTCCGCTTCCTGCAGAACATCTTCAAGGCTCTCGGAGAGATGCTCCCGGGTTGCCCATCCCAGGGCTATCCCCACAGGAAGAGGTGTTTCCGCCTTTTTGAGTTTTTCCTGAATCCGCTCGCAGATTTCCTGAGCTATAGCCTTACCCGCCCTTGGGAGAATCACCGCGAATTCGTCACCGCCCCAGCGGGCAACCACATCTTCTTGCCGGCAGCTCGTCCGAAAAGCTTCGGCAACGAGCTGGAGCAGACGATCCCCTGCGGTGTGACCAAAGGCATCGTTCACAATCTTGAGGCCATTCACATCTCCTACGATGACACTCAGGGGCAAAAGGCGAGGGGTATTTGACCGACGCAGCTCTTCCTCAAAATACGCCCGGTTATAGAGTCCGGTGAGGACATCCCGAAAGCTCAAAAGGCGTACCGCTTCTTCCGCCCTCTTCCTCTCAGTCACATCCCGGATGGTCACTACAATCCCCTGAACGAGGGGGTGGGAAAGGAGTATCCGGCCAATAGCTTCAACTGTCCGCCATTCCCCATCCCGATGGCGGAGACGAAACTCCACTCGCTCAACCATGCCATCGGTTCCCCGGAGGAAGAGCCGCTCCACGCGCCGGACATCTTCAGGATGGAGTAAAGACAGAGCGGACATTCCCTGAATCTCCTCAGGAGTGTACCCGGCAACGTTCTCTATCGACGAGGTGGCAAAGTGGATTTTTCCCTCCCGGGAAAGAACCACAACCCCATCAGAGCTGTACTCAAGGAGAATCCGATAGTACATCTCGTTCCGCCGGGCATCCTCCCGAGCAAGAATCTCCTCAGTGACATCCTCAAGGGTCCCTTCGTACATTCTTTCTCCAATCATCCGGGCACTTTCCCGCAGGAAGCGAAGGGATCCATCCTTCACCCTCCAGGTACTGACGACATTGCGGATTTCTTGATGCTCCTCCAGGAATCGCTCAAAGGCAGCCAGAGAAAGGAGCACATCCTGGCGGAAGAAGGAAAGGCCAAGCTCCTGGAGCTCCGAAAGTGTATCGCACCCAAGAAGGGTGAGCATCCTGGGATTCGCCTCGAGGATTTCCCCTCCAAAGCGAGCCTGGTACACCCCAACCGGAACTTCCTCAAAAAGCCTCCGAAAACGAGCTTCGCTCTCCACAAGCGCCGCCGTACGATTCCCTATCTCCTCAAGGAGAGCATTCACCGCATCGTTCACCTGGGCGACTTCATCACTACCCCTGTGCCCTATCCGCGCCGAGAAATCCCCCGTCTTTCGTACGTGCTCTAAGAAACGGGCAAGAGAGAGTACCCGTCGTACCGCAACTCCCTCAACGAAGAAAAAGAGGAGAAGGAAGATGGCCGTACTTCCAGCCACATGTCCCCAGAGGAGAAGCCCTGCTACCTTCCGCCCCTGCTTGAGAAAATTCCGCTCATAGAGAAAAGTCAGGGCAAAACCTCCATCCCCCAGAGCGTAAGGGAAAGGAACAGCAACCGACATGGTAAAAGGGGCAATCGGATTCGCCGCAAAGCCCCCTCTGTACAGCGATGCAAAGGAGGCTTTCTCAAGCATCACAAGGCTGACATTCCGACCAAAGAGGTCCGAGAGATGCCGAAGAAAGGAATCATCGACCCTTCGCGCCATGACGAGGAAACCTCGAGGTGGCCCCGAAAGGTCGCTTCGTATAATCCAGGACAGGGCGAAAAACCACACCTCTTTCCCCACTAAGAGAAATCCACTGCGCCGATCCATGAGGTACCCAGGAGAAAGCGACTTCCCCACTGTCTCCAGGAGATGAACAAGACCCTGGGGAAGGGTAAAGGGTCTCTGGGTATTTGGATCCACACTCTTTCCATAGAAAAGCGTCCCATCATGCCTAAAAATCCCAAGAAAATGAATTCCCAGATTTGGGAAGACATCATCGGTACAGTTCACGTCGCAGTAGTCTGGATACTCTCCGCCCACGAACCGGTACGTATCATCCCAGAAAGCCCAGTCCGCAACAATGCGTTCAAGATGCTTCCGCTCACTCTCAATGACCAGGGAAAGCTGCTGCACCCTCCGGGTGATATCCTCGTTTTCAAGACGCGCGAAGCCCTGCAAGAGAATACGATTCACTGCGAAGACAACAAGAAGGAAGGAACAGAAGGAGATAACTCCGATGGCGCTTGCCACTTTGAAACGAAGCGACACTTTTTCCCCTCCTGAATATTCCAAAAGCTTACTGCCATTGTAGAGAAAGACAAAGATGCTGTCAATAAAATGTCAGCAAAGGCACCGCCTTAAAGTGCAATCTGGTACAATGACAGCTGGGTGGAGAGGCTCATGGAGGGATTTGATTGGTACGGGAACGTCTTTCTTCCGCTCATTGTCTTTGCCTCCCGGGTCGGGGACGTGAGCCTGGGAACGATGCGAATCATCCTCACCGCCCGGGGAAAGAGGAACCTTGCGCCACTTCTTGGATTCCTTGAGGTCCTCATCTGGATTGTTGTGGTGAGCCGGCTCATCACCTACACGAGAACTCCCTTTGCCTTTCTCGGGTACGCTGCAGGATTCGCCCTGGGGAATTTCGTCGGGATATACATTGAAGAGTGGTTCGCCATAGGATACGTGACTGTTCGGGTCATCCTGCAGAAAAGGGGCGAGGAGCTCTTTGCTGCACTGCGCAAGGAAGGATTTGGTGTCACGATTTTTGATGGCTGGGGGACCCAGGGACCGGTACAGCTCATTTTCACCGTGGTGCGCCGCAAGGACCTCCGGCGGGTCGTGAGCATTATCCAGAGCATAAGCCCCACATCCTTTTTCTCTGTGGAGGATGTTCGGATGGCCCACGCCGGGGTTTTTCCAAAGGACAGCAGGGGAACCGTTTCAGTTCCCCCAGGGAGCACTTGAGGGGATAACAAGGACGTACACGGAGCGCTTCTGAGGCCCGTTGAACTCGTAGAAGTAAATCCGCTGGTCCTCCCCAAGGAGGAGCTTCCCTCGGTGAGCGATGAGGACCTCGGTGGGAGCAACGAAGGCCGCCCCGGTTTCAGGTTTTTCAAACTCCTCTTTCTCCAGGACCTTTTTCAAGAGGTCGTTAAGCGGCGGCTCATGGGACGCATTTTTCCCCGCCTGAATGTTCACCGCCGCATCCCCGTGGGGGACGTAGACGAAAACCCCTGCTTCCTCAACCTGCGCTTCCTGCACAACCTGAGCGACAAGGTCTGTGATATCGATGACGTCCTCTTTCGCCCTGGTTTCAACAAGGAGCGTCTTGAGCATCTCCATCCCCCCTTCCTTTTTTCTTTTATTCTACCATGGACCGGGAATCCCTTTCGGCCGTGGTAGAATAACCCCAAAAGGAGGTCGAGACTATGCTGAACTTTGAACTCCACAATCCCACCCGGGTGATTTTTGGAAAAGGGACAACGGAACGGGTTGGAGAAGTCTGTGCTGCCTTAGGGAAAAAGGTGCTCCTTGTGTACGGCGGGGGGAGCATCAAAAAGAATGGCATTTACGAGCGTGTTGTGGGGAGTCTCAAAAAGCACAACCTCGAGGTCTTTGAACTCCCCGGAATAAAGCCCAATCCTGTTCTCAGCACAGTTAAAGAGGGTGTAGCCATTTGTAAGCGCGAAGGCATCGATGTTGTTCTTGCTGTTGGTGGTGGAAGTGTTCTTGATAGCGCAAAAATCATCGCTGCCGGGGCATGTTACGACGGAGACCCCTGGGATTTCTTTAGCGGCAGGGCAGAGGTTCCCGGTCGCATACACCTTGTCACCGTCCTCACCCTTGCCGCCACAGGGTCAGAGATGAACCACAACGCCGTCATCACGAACGAAGAGACAAAGGAAAAACTCGGGCTCGGTCATCCCCAACTCTTTCCTGACGTTTCCATTCTCGACCCAGAGAATACCTTTACTGTCCCGAGGGAACACACTGTCTA
>JBDIWL010000138.1:0-4361 GCA_039638315.1 Candidatus Caldatribacterium thermophilum
TAAAGCACCTTGTGGGTCGGGATACAGACCACCTTTCGGAATGGGAGATTGTGCGGGGGTGTGTGGAGTCGCTTGCGGAGAACTTCAACGACGCCATCGTTGCCCCACTCTTCTACATTGCCCTCTTTGGGGCTCTGGGTGGGCTTGTGTACAAGGCGGTGAACACCCTCGACTCCATGCTCGGGTACAGGGATTTCCGGTACTACTTTTTTGGTTTCGCCTCTGCCCGGGCAGATGATATTGCGAATTTTATCCCTGCTCGCTTGAGCGCCATATTCATCGCCCTTTCTGCTCTTTTGTGTGGACGCTTCTTTAAGGGAGCTCTCCTTTGCGCTTTTCGGGATGCCCGAAAGCATCCAAGCCCCAATGCGGGCTGGCCAGAGAGCGCCATGGCGGGAGCCTTAGGGGTGCGACTCGGGGGCGTGAACTACTACCAGGGGAGGAGAGAAGAACGGCCCTTCCTTGGGGACCCTCTCCTTGACCTTGTTCCAGCTCGTATTCGAGAGGCTCGTGCTCTTATCGCCGTAGGAACGGGAATAGCTCTTTTTGCCTTTGCCTTCCTGGCACTTTTTGTTTCCCTTTAGGGGGTGGTCCTGTGGAAGCGAAGCGATTCACCGCACCTCCATACGACCCTTCACGGCTCAAGCGGCAGATTCTCATTGCGATTTTCCTGAGCCTTGGGACCATTTTCCTTGTCTTTTCTTTCGCCTCGCTCCGGGGAGTTTCGGTAACTGAAATCGACGAACTCCTCTTCCGCCCTGCCTTTCTCCTTGTGGCTCTGGGGTGCGTGGTAGCTGGGTGGTTCGTCGATGGAACCCGTATTTTCCTCACCGCCCGGGCGTGGGGACGGAGCATCCGCTTTCGGGATGCTCTGGCAGCAGCCCTCTCCACGTACTTCATGTCGGCCATCACCCCTTTTCTCACCGGTGGGAGTCCAGCACAGCTTTTCGTTCTTGCCCGTTCGGGGCTTTCCTGGGGGGAAGCGGGGAGTTTTGTGGTGATTTGCGGGATTCTCTACCAGGTAGGGCTTCTGGTACTCCTTGTGGTTGTTTTTGCCTTTTTCGGAGCCGCTCTGAGCCTTCGGGGTGTGCTCCTTGGGCTTTTGTACTCCTTTGCCGTTTTCTACAGCACCATTATGTTCCTCCTCTTTTTCTTCCTCTTTCGGCCGAAGGTGCTCTTCCGCCTCGTGGACTGGGGCATCCGTTTTGCCCGCCGCCGTTTTCCCAGGGCAAAGTTCTCGGAAGAAGCGGTGCGTCAGTGGATAGAAACCTTCTTTGCCGAGTTCCGGGAAGGATTCACCATCCTCTTTTTGCGGAAACCCCAGTACCTCCTCTGGAACGTGGGGTGCTACATTGCGTATTTCCTCTTCACCTTCTCTGTGGCCTACTTCATTCTCCAGTCTTTTGGGCTTTCTTTTCCCTACTTCCGGGTTGTGGGGGCGCAGATCCCCCTCTTTTTCGTTTTCTCCTTCATTCCCTCTCCCGGGGCAAGCGGGGGCGTGGAACTCTCCATCGCTTCAGTTTTCCGGGGGTTTGTAGGCTCGTACCGCCTGGGAAGCTTTGTGCTCCTTTGGCGAACGGCAACGTACTACCTTCCGCTCCTTGTTGGGGGTATCGTCTTTTTCCGGGTTCTTCGGGGCCTTTCCCAGAATGCTCACCATGGAAGAGAGGAACCTGCGAAGGCACATCCTCTCCCTCCTTCTTGAAGCGTTTCCAGGAAGTGTCTCGGGGGAACGCCTGGCGCACCTTTCTGGGGTGAGCCGTGTGGCGGTATGGAAAGTGGTTCAGGAACTCAAAGCCCAGGGGTTCCCCATTGCCACGTCTCACGCAGGGTATCGCCTCCTCGCCCTTCCCGATGTTTTCCATCCGGACTTCCTTGAGCCCTATCTCGCCCAGGAGGTTCAGGGTATACAGGTGGTGTACGAGGAAGAGGTGGATTCAACGAGCACCCGTCTCAAGATTCTCGCCGAGGCTTGCGCCCCGGAGGGGACCCTATGCGTGACGGAGAGGCAAACGGCAGGGCGAGGACGTCGGGGGCGGAGCTGGTTCTCTCTCCCCAAAAAGAGCCTGACCTTTTCACTCCTCCTTCGTCCCGGACGTTCTCTTGAAGCGTGCTCTTCTCTTGCGCTCCTTGCTGGGCTTGCCCTTGCGGAAGCCCTGGAGGACCTTGGATTTTCCCCGAGCCTCAAGTGGCCCAATGATGTTCTCCTTCGGGGGAAAAAGGTCGCAGGCATACTCCTTGAGGCGGCAACTGACCTCGATGAAGCGCCCTGGGTGGTCCTTGGAATTGGGGTGAACGTGAACCTTGAAGAAGAGGACCTCTCCCCCCTCCCTTTTTCGGCAACTTCACTTCTTGTGGAAGGGGGAGAGCCTGTTTTAAGGATTTCCGTCCTCCGCCGCTTCCTTGCACACTTCCTTGAGGACTACGAAAAGTGGAAGCAGTCTGGAAACTTTTCGCCCTGGGTTTTGGAGTACAATCGTCGCTTTGCCTTCCTGGGGAAAGCTGTGACCATTTCCGGTGGAAGGGAACCCGTATCTGGTGTTGCCCTGGGAATCGATGCGCGGGGTGCCCTCAGGGTAAAAAGAGGCGGAGAGGAGCTTGCCATCGCCTGGGGGGAGATTGCCTGACCCCACGCTGCAAGGAGTGAACCCTATCTCTTGAGTTTTCTGAGGTGTTCTGTGGAGAGCGTGTTTCCTGCCGCCACTACAGGTCAAGGGGAATAAGGGCACTTTCTTGGGGTTGTCCCCTCTTGAGGGGGGAGAGGTATGCCTGAAGAGGTTGAGGAGATGGTGAGGCTTAGAGCAGAAAACCGGTGGTTGCGGCGCTTCCTGGTTCTTCTTGTGTGTACCCTCTGCGCTTCTGTCTTCTTTGGGGCAACTCACTGGAGCAGGGAAGTGGTTGCGGAACGTTTCGTGCTCGTCGACAGCCGGGGAAACCCTAAGGCAACACTCTCTGCAGGTCCTGGGGGTCCAGTGCTTGCCTTCTTAGGGGACAACGGAAGAGCGCGGATTGTCCTGGTTCTGGAGGGGGATATGGCCGGTATGGCGCTCTGCGACCCTCAGGGGGTGCCACGAATGGGTATCGCCCTTGTGGGAGGTGTTGCGGGAATCGCCTTCGGAGACCCGAAGGGTATCCTCCGCATGGGTATGGCCCTCACCGAAAAGGACCCGGTCATTGGTTTCTACGACGCTCAGGGGAACCTCATCCGTCAGTTGCCTTAGCGCGTTCTTCTGGAGAGAGCATGCGAGTGCGTCCTTTTGCGGAAAGGAAAGGTCTTCTTGGGGTATAATAGAGCCGGGGATTCTCTGATGCTTCGAGAACACTTTGCAAAGTTGCTCAAGAGGCTGCTTGAGGAAGCACAACGCTACTATGGGGAGCGCCTCGTATCCCTTGTGATTTTTGGGTCCGTGGGGAGGGGAACCCCACGATTTGACTCAGACGTGGATATCCTTCTTGTTGCGGATGACCTTCCTCCGTCGCGTCTTAAGCGTCTTGAGGAGTTCGAGAATGTTGAACGGGCTCTGGAAAAGGACCTTGAGGGACTTGCACAACATGGTATCCATACTGTGCTCTCTCCGGTGATCAAAACGCGGGAAGAGGTCCGTAAGGGGAGCCTCCTTTTCCTCGACATGATTGAAGATGGGTGTATCCTCTACGACAGGGACTCCTTCTTCCAGTCTTTCCTTAAAGATTTTGCCCAGAGACTTGAGGCCCTTGGGGCCGAGAGGGTCAGAAGAGGAGGGTCGTGGTACTGGGTGCTGAAGCGGGAGTACAAAAAAGGTGAGGTCTTTGAGCTGTGACCAATGTCACCCTTGCCCGGAGCTATCTCGAAAAGGCCAGGAAACGCCTTCGGGTTCTTGATGTGCTTATGGAAGAGGAGGCGTACTCTGACGTTGTCCGGGAGGCTCAGGAGATTGTGGAACTTGCCCTCAAGGGCATCCTCCGGTACATCGGCATAGAGCCACCCAAGCAGCACGATGTTGGGGGACTCATCCTTGAGTACAGGGATAGAATCCCCGAGAGCGTGCAGGAAACGGTGGAGGAGCTTGCCCGTATCTCGAAATGGCTTCGTAAAGAGCGGGAGTTCGCCTTTTACGGTGATGTCGATTTCATCCCCACCCTTGAGTACACCTGGGAAGACGGCGAGAGGGCGCGAAATGATGCCCGTTTCGTAGTGAGTGTGGCAGAAAGCATCATTCGATAGTCGCTCCTTTCTCTTTTCGTTAACCAAAGTTATAATTTAAGTTAACAAAAGGGAAAGGAGTGACCTGTATGCATCTTGCCCCTTCCACCTTGACCAGGGTGGCTCTCTTTGCTGCCCTCTGTGTGGTTGCCGCAGCGCTATTCAGGTTTGGCTCAAG
>JBDIWL010000139.1:0-4360 GCA_039638315.1 Candidatus Caldatribacterium thermophilum
TTTGGTCAAAAAAAGTCAAAAATGACCCAGGTGGTACTCCACAACCTGCTCTATCCGCAAATCTGGAATCCCAAGGACATTTCCCGCAACATCAACCAAGGCCTCAAGAGGCACAAGACCGATAATCTCCGTTCCAACAACCTGGACTCCAAAGCGCTGTGCTTCGAGTTTCACAAACGCAAGAATTTCAAGAAGCGTATTTTTGCGGAAATCAAGAACATTCACCGAAACCTGAACCATGTTCCGGGTTCTCAGAGAGACCCCTATGGCTTTTGCCGCCCTGAACCCCTCACGAAGTCGCGTTGCAATAGCCTTTGCCACCCTTACATCAACCGTGTTTAGGTTAACATTAAAAGCTATAAGGGCTTCTCGAGCTCCCACCGCAGTAGCTCCAAGAGTCGGGTGCACCTTGAGTGGACCAACATCAGGATGGCGCTCAGGAAGGACAGCAATTTCTTCCCTCAGAGCCTCATACCCTCCTCGACGTATGACCGAAAGGTCTCGACGTTCCGGTCTTCTCGCGGCTTCTCCGTAAAAGTACACCGGAACCTGGAAACGTTGAGCTATTTCCTCTCCCACTTGCCATGCAAGGACCTTGCAATCCTCCAAGGTTACTCCTCTCCAGGGCGTGAAGGGAACAACATCAACAATCCCAATGCGTGGATGTTCCCCCCTGTGGAGGCGAATATCAAGGCGTTCTCTGGCAATCTCGAAAATGGCACATATTGCTTCTTTTAAGGCATCCCGACACCCAAGGAGGGTAAGAACTGAGCGATTATGATCGGGATCGGAAGAGAAATCCGCTACCTTGAGACTCTGAATGGAACCGACGCGTTCCACCATCTCCCTGACAACGCTTGAAGAGGAAGTACTCACGTTGACCGCTGATTGAATGACCTCGTGCATCTACCGAACCTCCGCCTTGAGGGTTCTCTCCATTTCGCGCAGGGCCCACTCATGGGCCTCAAGGTCAAAGGAAGTCACCCCTTCCCGAAACACCGTTACCTCATAGTGGAGCATCCTGGCCGAAGCGCACGTATAGAGAACGCAGATATTCGTGCATACTCCAACAAGCTCAAGAGAGGTAATACCTTCCTCCCTCAGGATAAGGTCAAGAGGGGTACCACAAAAGGCACTGAACTTGGTCTTAGGAAGGAGGATGTCGTCTTTTTCCGGAGCGAGTTCCGCTATCACCTGCGCCCCCCAGGTGCCGGCTACACAGTGAGGTGGAAAGAGGCGGAATTCTGCGTCGTTTTCCCGGTGTGTGTCACACACGTAAATGACCAGGTCTTTTCTTTGCCTTCGCTCCCTGAGGAGATCGCGAATCGTTGCGACGACTCCCTCCACCTGTTTCCCCACAAAGAGCACCCCATCAGGATGGACAAAATCGTTGAGCATGTCCACGACGAGAAAAGCCCGCCGCATTTTGATCCCCCTTTGACTCTACGCCAAGTCTTTGGTACATTGTAGCAAAATGGGGGAAGATGATGGGAAAGGGTATCCTTGCTACCTTTGGCATTCTCGTTGCTCTTGCCTACGTCATACCGTTTACCCTCCTTTCGGAGGTGCCTCGTTTCACCGGGAGTTTCCTCTTCTGGATCATTTTTGCAGGAGGAGCTATCACCCTTCTTTTCTTCATCATGAGGTCCTGGAATGAGTGAGTACCTGCTTTTCCTTGCCATTGCCCTCTACGCTGGTTGGGGAAGCGCTTTTGCCCTGGCGGTCCGAAAAGGGGCACGCCTGAGCCTTGTAGAGTACTTCCTCGCAGGCCGAAAACTCCACTGGCTCATCGCTTCCCTCTCGTACAGCGCAACAACGTACAGTGCATTCATGATGCTTGGTCTTGTAGGACTCACGTACCGGGGTGGAGTAGGAGCCCTGGGTTTTGAGCTCATTTACCTTTCAGGGCTTTTCTGGGCAGTCCTTGTGGGCCCAACGTTTTGGAAGCTTGGAAAAACATGGGGATGCGTGAGTCCTGGAGAAGTGCTGCGTGCGAAGTACAGAAGCCGTCTTGTGGGGACCACGTACGCTCTTATCTCCTGCGGATTCCTCATTCCTTACACCTCCGTGCAACTCACTGGCATCGGCTATCTCCTTGAAGTCCTTTCTCGAGGACGAATACACTACTTCCAAGGGGTCCTTCTTGCCACATTCTTCATCATTCTCTGGACAGCGGTGGCTGGACTTCGCTCCGTTGCAGTAACTGATAGCCTCCAGGCAGGAATCATGATGGTGAGTTCTTTGGCCTTTGTATTGTTCCTTGTGCATCGATTCTTTGGGGGCTTCGCAGGCCTTTTCCACGCTGTAGAAACAACGCATCCGCAATGGCTCACCGTTCCAGGAAACGGGTTTTTCACCTTCCGGACGTTCGTGAACCTTTCCCTCCCCTGGTTCTTCTTCAGTATTTCCAATCCTCAAGTTCTCCAGCGGCTCCTCGTTCCAGCAAGTCTTCAGGAGATGCGGAAAACCATTACTGGATTCCTGGGATACGGCTTTACGTATACAATCATCACCGTTACTCTTGGATTCGCTGCTCTTATCCTCCTCCCTGGGCTTCCGAATCCCGATTTAGCTACCCCAAGACTCCTCCTTGAGTTCTCTGTTCCTTCCTGGGTTGTTCTCTTTGTCGTTATAGGAATACTCTCTGCAGCTGTTTCCACAGCTGATTCCATCATTCTCACGCTCTCCTCGCTGTTCCTCCAGGATATTCTCTCCGAGCGTATCCCTGAGAAAACAAAACTCTCCCTCGCCCAGTACGTCTTCATCCCTCTCCTCTGTGGTACCATCTTCCTCTTTTCCCTGGGGCGATTCAACCTCATTGCCCTGCTCTCGGTCACGTCTTCCCTGGGGCTTTTGAGTGTCGTGCCAACCATCCTTGGAGTCCTCACGAAAGGAGAAAAAAGTCCGAAAGCGGCGATCCTCAGCATGCTCTCAGGAGCCCTGGTCGTTCTCATACAGCTTGCAGGAGTACACCTCTTCCGGGGGTGGACAGCTCCTTCTGCCCTTGCGGTGGCCTTTGGGGTGTACTTCCTGGTGCAGGTTATGGATGCTCCTCGATAAGGGGGACGAAAATGCACCCCCCGTGGTTTTCCATCGTCAGCTTTTCACCATTCTTGCGGACACGAATAAGGCTCTGTCCTCGCCCATCCTCAAGGGGTAACACAATAAGGCCACCGTCTCTGAGTTCCTCAACCCAGGCATCGTAGATACGCTTTGCACAGGCACTGACGATAATCCGATCGTAGGGAGCAAACTCTGGGAGACCCCTGCTTCCGTCTCCGATGAAGAGGAAAACATTGGTGTACCCGAAGCGGCGGAGACGCTCTCTCGCCTCATCAAGGAGCTCTGGAATACGTTCGACGCTGTAAACCTCAGAAGCGAGTTCGGCAAGAAGTGCCGTCTGGTACCCGGAGCCAGTACCAATTTCAAGGACCCGATGCTCTTTCCGGAGCTCAAGGAGCTCAAGCATCAAAGCCACGATGTACGGCTGGGAAATTGTTTGCCCACTCCCTATGGGGAGCGGAGAATCCTGATACGCTAAATCTTCGTACTCCTTCGGCACGAAGAGATGACGGGGAACCCGGAGGAAAGCCTCAAGAACACGACGATCGGATATTCCCCGGGCGATGAGTTGACTCTCCACCATAATCCTGCGGCGATGCGCCGCGTCTTCCTCACGCATCAATAGTAACCCACCCGAAAATCATGGTAGAGGCCACTGAAGGGAAGCCACTCCTCTGTCCAAGATGTAACGTGAGCCGTTGCCGGACCTCTTTTCACTTCTTCAAAGAAACGTCGTACCTCTTCCTCTTCGCCCTCAGCTATGACTTCCACTTCTCCCGTGGGGAGATTGCGCACCATCCCGGTAACATCAAATTCCTGGGATTTCCGGAGCACAAAGTACCGATACCCCACACCTTGTACCCTTCCTCGAAGCACCAGTCGACCCTGAACCCACTTCCTCATCGCCCTCACCTTTTGAGAAGCTCAACAAGTCTCCTCCGCACAAGGTAATCGGTGAGATTTGGCCGCAAAGGGGTTACCGATACCTTATTTTCCCAGACCGCCTGGAAATCCGAATTCTCAAGGAAAAGGGGATCCCGTTCTATTTCCTCGAAAACAAAGACCCTTTCCTTCGCGCTGCGTTCAATCTCCCGTACCCCCGTGAAGTAAAACCGGTCCCCAAGTTCCGTAATACTGAGACCGCGGAGCGCCTCTCGAGAGGCCACATCAGGAACGTTCACATTGAGGACAAGGTTTCGCTCTCCCCGCAGGATATCGCCAAAAAGCTTCCATACCTCCACAGCCACCGAAGCAGCAAGCTCATAGTTGGCGTAATTTCCAAGAACGAGAGACACAG
>JBDIWL010000140.1:0-4348 GCA_039638315.1 Candidatus Caldatribacterium thermophilum
CCCTTTTCTTGGCTTTTCTTGCGTTGTGTCGGGAAGAAGCACATCTTGCCGATGGTGCGTACTGCATTTTTCTGCCGGTAGTAGATCCCGATGGATGGCATAAAGACACCAGGGCATACGTTGACCGGAGTGGCGAAGAAGTTCGCACGCCTGTTGTAGTTCACATGGGTCACATTCGTAATTTCTTTGGCTGGGAGGATGCTAATGCAGCCTTCGGGAGAAAAACCGAAACGCTCCGGGGGCGACGAATCAGAACAATCCAAAGGTACCTCCTTTCGCAACCTGGCACTATTCGCGTGTACTCGAGTCTCCATGAAACTGTCACCGTGGAGAGTGAGTACGTTTACAAAAATGCCGGCCTTATGATTTTTCTTCACGAACACCTTACTCTTGAGGAGCATGAGCGCCTTGCTCGCCTGCGGTACCCTCTCACATTCTACGAAAAGGCCGAATTTGCCCTGCGGTGCCGCTTTCGGTTTCTTACTCCGAAGTACCGTGGGGAAGTGCTCCTCCATTACCCCTCGGTTCGGAAGACCCTGGCCATCCGTAATTTCATTCGCCGATCCGGTTTTCCCACCTTCCCTGAAGCTTTTGAAGCTGCGTTTCGGGAAATACCTTTTCTCGTGGAGCGAGATCTTCCCGTTTTCGAGAGCATTTACCTTGTGGGACCACTTTTTCGGAAGGCAGGCATTGCACTTGCCCCAGATTTCTTTCAGTACTTTACTGGGTGTACAGGAAGAACCATCGAAACTTTTGCGCAACGGCGAGAATTCCGGATTCTCCAGGGCCTCGCTTTTATTGAAGGAACCCTTCGAGTTGAGGTGAAAGGAGAGCAGTTTTGAGTGAAACTTAGGGAGATTCCCCTTGTTGAAATTCCCTCCCTTTTAGAGGAAGGAAAGAAGGTTGTTGTTGGCTCAAAGGAATTCTTGCGAAGGTGTTATCAAAAGGCCTTTCTTCTCTACGAGTCTCGAGAGCTTCCCTTCTTTCTGTACCGTATTGCGAGTTTTGAGCCTGATGGGGAAACCCTTCCCAGAACAAAGAAAAGTGAGGAAGAACTTGTGCTCTCCTGGCGAAGAGAGTACGAGAGCGCTCTGGGTCGGGATATTCTTGCGCTCTTTGTGTTCGTGCTCCTTTCGTATGTTATCTGGAACGTGGGCTTTGTTTTCCAAGCTGTAGATACCCTCTTTATGCTCGCTGGGGACTACCTGAATCCTTATGCGCGGGTAGTTCTCATTCTTGCACCGCTCATTTACGGGGTATACCATAAACTCCTCATAGGGGATACGGTTTTTGCAAAACGAAGGGCTTTTGCGTTTCTTAAACTCCAGTCATACCTTGAAAAGTCCTTCAAGGCGGAGCTTATTCGGGATTTACGGGAATTTCTGCACGCTCTCTCCGATTTCAAGAAAGATACCCTCCGTGCTCTTCTTGAAGCTATTGACCGGGAGGACAGGGAGGCAATACCTTGCCTTGTGGCTCAACTCCGGGAATGCCCTTGTTCCTTTCAGGAGAAAAAACGAATTGAATCTCTATGCAATGAACTTATGCTCCTCCTTGCAGGGAACTTCTCGCCCCGAATATACCAGGTAGAGGGGAATGAGACCCTTGCTGCCTTTTTCTCTTCCTCCTTATACCGGGATCTTTCTGCCGAGATTCGACGTCTCGTCCAGGAGCTTCCTCAATCTTTGCCATCTCTTGTGGAAGCGATTATTCTTCTTGAACAGGCTTTGCTGCGAGAAACACGGGGGAAGATTCCTGATGAGGTGCTTGAGCCCATTCTCGAGTACTATCGGGACCTGAGAACCACCTTTCCCCTTGAGAAAAGTCACAAGAAGCGTTTCTTTCCCTCGCTTTCTGGAGCCGTTCTTGCAGGCTTTATCCTTTTTGGCCTTAGCCTTTTCCTCTTTAGCCTTCATCTTGTGGATGCAGAGGATTTCCTCATCGTCAGAAGCCCACGCCTGGGGTGGCAAGGATTTCTTGGCGAACGACTTGAGATCGTGGATCGAGGAATTCCAGTAGGTTCGAAGAAGCTTCTTCTTGCTACTCCAAGACCCTTTTCCTTTGCTCACCGAGCCACTCGACATACGCAGTCTGTAGATGCTTTTCTGCTCCTTCGCGAAGTTGCTCCGACTCCATCGGGTGGTGTGCTGGGAACACTCCGATACCTTTGGGACAAGGGAATGGCGTTTTTCAAGGAAGGATATGGGAGCGATTTCATCGTACTACGACTTTCCTTCGACTTTGAGATTGTGGATCCTGAGAAATGGAAACACTACGATTTCGATGGGAGAGGCAAGGAGCGACTATCCCGGGATCTTGAGACGTATCTTCTTGGGTATCTCGACAGAGTTCGTGAGAAGTATCGAAAGGCCTTCTTTGAAGAAGAGTACGAGCGGGCGAAAGCAAAACTCGAGGAGGTTTCAAGGAGTCGAACGTTTCGGGAATGGGTTCGTCGATTTCTGTACCCTTCGCCTCTTGATACGTACCGGGTAGGTTCAGTGTATGATATGTACCTTGTAGGTCTTGAATGGTTGAAACGCCATCCTCACATGGAAAATAACCCTGAGTGGCAGGCATTTGTCGATCACGAAATCGCTCTTGTCCGAGAGAAGATGCAGAAGGAACACGATGAACTCATTGCCAATCCCTTCCAGGTGCGGGATATCGTTCGGAATCCGAATGTGTCGGTGCTCTCTGAGTATCCAGGTCTTTATCAGACCCTGCTCTTCATGGCCTTGAACGAAGTCGTGACGGGTATGCTCCTTGAGGACCTGGAGAAAAAGGAGTTGCAAAGAACTTTTGGAGAGGAGACGCTTCAATACCTTACGGAGAATAGTAACCTCTTCCCGAACATTGGTGTTGTGCTCCATGGAGCTCGAGTCTCTCTTGAGAGGGTTTCATACCTGTACTATCTCAGGTATTTGCAGAAGCGACAGAATCTCCTGTAGGAGAGAAAGGATATGACCGGGAAAGAGCTACTGAAAACACTTGGGATGTGGTCCCTTGGGTTTTTCCTCTTTGTGATGTGCATTGGGGCTGTTCTTCTTTTTGCGTCGTGGCATTCCTTGCCACCAAAGAGCGTTGCCATCATACGGGAAATCTGGGTGCGGGAGGGACCACTTTTTGGTCCCTCTGCTTTGCCTTTTCGAGTCCGTGTGGTGCAAAATGCGGAAACGCATCCAAAGCGTTTTTTCATGCAGCCTCCACCTTTTGGGGTTGTGGAAGAAGTACTGCCTCTCCATGGGGAAATAACCCTTACCTTTCGAATTCCTCTCTGGCGGAAGGACTTCGTAACTGGTAACCCTTACGATGGAAGCATTGCTTTCGTGGGCGAGGTCCAGGCCCATTTCGAGGTTACGGACTATGAGCAATTCGCTCGAGGGCTTGACCCACTTCTTGCCCGACGTGCTGATTTGAGGCAGGTTGCTCCGCTTTTTGCCACCGCGCCGGAGGAACCCTCTCCTCTGAGAAGACGCGAAGATCTCCTGCGGGAGATTCTCCGCCGCGATTTTACCCAGCGTATGATTGGAGAACTTGGGAGAATTTCTCAAAGCCTCCACTTTAAGCTCTACTTCGCCGGAGAGGTCCTTAAGGAATTTCCGGCGTCTTCCCCTTCAGAAAGGAAGATTATCATCTGGAAACATCTTGAGCGATATCCATGGTACAAGCTTGAACCCCAGGAGATGGGAAAGGTTGTTGCAGAGGATGCACAAATTTTTGAGAAAATCATGATGTACCTTCGTGGGGAAGGCCAGAAAGACCCAAAACTTGGAGAGCTTTACGAAGAGATTAAGCGGTATTTTTCAGATTACGTTGCTCGCAACCCTCAAAGTTACTCTCAGGAACTCTGGGATTTCGTGATTGAGAAGGTCGCTGAAACCTATCCTCTTGAGCTCAAGCCCGAAACGCTTCGGTTCTTGACGTACCAGTACATTCATGGGCGTCCTGCTCTCCTCAGGGACCTTTTGCAAAAAGAAGAGTATGCAAAAAATCTTACGACTCAGTATGGTGTCGTCATGAAGCACCTCGACGTTCAGGTCTTGGAAGACTTGGCTGCCCGGTATCCAGAAACCTTTCGGTGAGGAGGAGAAGACATGCTCCAGCATATTAAAGTATTCCTCTCCGATATGGACGGTACGTTCTGTCTTGGAAACCGACTCCTTCCGGGAGCTTTGCGGTTCGCAGAAGTTTTGAAGCGTCGGGGAAGACGTCTCTATTTTCTCACGAACAATTCTTCTCACCGGGCTGCTTTCTACGCCGAAAAGCTTCGTCTTCTTGGTCTTAGTGACTGCACGCAGGACCACATCATAACCTCCTCGGATTCCTGCATCTTTCACCTGCAAAAAAT
>JBDIWL010000141.1:0-4302 GCA_039638315.1 Candidatus Caldatribacterium thermophilum
AATGTCACTCCACCCAGGCGGTTCCGGAGCGCTTCGAGGTCTTTCCTCTGGAGTTTTCCCTGGTATACGTACCCTTTCACGACGATCCCTCCAGAACGTGCAGAGCACGGGTAGCTCCCTCAAGAATGCGTTCCCACTCCTCTGGACCATACGTGATGCGGGTGGAAATGCCAAGGTCTTCTCGTTTCCCCTCCGGGACAGGAGAAAGGAGGTCATCTTTCCTGAGATTGTATGCTTCCCGTTCTGAGGTGCTTGCAAAAATCCCTGCACCCCAGAGGACGTCTTTAGGGAGATTCCTTCCCGCCATGGTGAATGTGGCCTCTTTAACTTGGCAACGGACCTCTCCGAAACCCCGGCTCTTGCCAAAGCCAATGCGGACAAGACCTTCGTTGAGGAAGCGTATGGTGAGTCCCAGAAGGCCAAGCTGCCAGATTTCGAAGTTCTCAAGAACCAGGGAGCCAGAGAAGCTCCCCTCTACAAGGACTTCCATGTCGAAGGGACCAACTGCCACCGCATTGGTGAGGCGGGATATGGCCACTCCATGGCGCACTTCCGTTTTCCAGTTCCCTTCGGGAAAGGCGTCGGTAAAGGCAACGCGTCCTCGAAGACGGGTGTTGCCGTATATTTTGCAGGCTGAGCAGGATTTTCTGTACACCTCGGCGGTTTCGGTGCACCCTTGCAGGTTCTTCTTGCGAACACAGTTTTTTTCTTTGTCCAAAGGGTCGCAGGCTTTGTCTTCTCCCATGGTGCGGAGGACCTTCTCGGTGAAGCTCCGAAAAACCCCTTTGAGGGATGAACCGGGGATGAAGACCGTTTCCCCCTCAGGAGTTGATGTTCGGACAAACTGCATGTCCGGAAGTGAAGGGTTCACGGAAACCATTCCCGACTTCACAAGAAGTGGACCACGGGGCTGGATGGTGAAAGAAAGGTGCAGGCTGTTCCAGAATTTCCGGTGCATGTCCCTCCCCCCTTACTGGAGCGCTTCTCTAAAGATGGTGATGAACTCCTGGGGATTTCTGGACACACCATCGCGGCCAAAGAGGATGTCCTCAGAGCTCAGGGCCCGGATACTGAGTTCTGCAAGCGTTCCTCGCCCAAGTCCCCGGGTACTTTTCCCTCCAAGGGCAAGTTCGCCCCGTCGCAGTGCTTGAAGAGCAAGGCAGAAGAGTCCAACCTCCCAGTCTTCCACATTTTCGAGGATGATGCGAAGACCGAAAGCAGCTCCCCGGGGAACAGTCTCGAAATCGTACTTTATCCCCTCCTTTGCCGCTCCGAGGTCCCGGTCGATACCCACCCCATCGCGAACCTCAAAGAGCACAGGAAGGGCATCAGCGTTCACAAGGTATGCATCCTGGAAAGCGACCCGGCTTGCCATCCACTGGTGACCAAAGAGACGACAGGCGGTACAGGTTACCTTCCAGAGTTCTTCGCTGAAGAGCACATCGAGCGGTTTCTTGCCATTTTTGGCCTTCTCTTCTGCATTCTCATAGAGCGTGCGCTTCACGTCTGGGGGAACACAGGAGTTTTTAAGGTCCAGGGGGTCACAGGCCCAGAGCTTCTCTCCCCGGATAGTTTTCCCCATGTCCGCAGCGGTGCGGAGTATTCGCTCAATGTACGTTCGCACAACACCTTTCAGAGAGGAACCGGGGATGTACGGGAGACCATCGGGAGTTTTCATAACCGGAAGGTCAGACCCAGCAGGAAGAAGGGATACCCGGCTCCCCACGGCAAGGGCTGTTTCCGTTACGAAGTGAGCCTCAATGCAAAACCGGTTTTGCATGCGGGTGAAGTCGACCACTGGCATCACCCCTTTATACCCTTGTGGCTTTCAGTGCCCGCACGAAGAACCCAAGGTACAATCGCACAAGTTCCATGCGAAACGTCCGGAACTCGTTGCTTTCCTTGAAACCCTCCTTTGCAGCAATCTCTGCAGCCTTTCGCTCCAGGGTTTCGATGTCTTCGAGAATCTGGCGACCAACCTTTTCGTCGATGTATTTTCGCCCCATCTGGTACCCGATGAAGTTTTTCAAAACCAGAGTTGAATCGGTCACAGAGGCAATATTCTGGAGGTTACGGAACTGGCTCTCCTCAGTTCTGCCTGTTGCTCCGCCTTTCCGGACACCCTCTTCCGCAAGCTGCACGATAAAGTCGAGCTCTCGCTCCACAAGATGCTTGAGTTTGGCACTCAGCCTCATACTGGTACGACCTCCTCATGGAGTGGATGGCAAATGGTGATTTCCCCAAATCCCTCTGGGGTACGTTTCCCAAGGCCCTGGTTTTCCATCCCTTCGAGGAGAGGCACGAGTTCCTCGAGAGGGACCTCGGTCCGGAAGACGTAGGTACTCCCTGGGGCTGCGGCAAGGTCAGTGGGCTTTGGCAATCCCCAGGCGGTGGACCATCCCCCGGCAAAGGCAGGCTGCGTGGCATGGAAAACGAGTTCCACCCTCTTTCCCTCCACAGGAAGGGATGGCACAAGGGACGGAAGGCCAGAGGCATCCTGGAATATCCCCGGGGAAAGCAGGTCCACGCTGAAGTACGTTCCCCGAGGTTCCTCTGGGAAGGAACCGGAAACCTGAGCCGCGAGTTCTGCAAGATCTTTCCATACTTTCCGCAGGGTTTCGTTGAAGTGGCGGAGACGCTCAGGAAGTGGTGGATATGGGCTGGATTTCTCGATACAGCGTACCTTTCCAAATCCTCGTGTTGTCATAGCGCCAATGCCAAGAGTTGCCACTGCCTCTTTGAGGAGTTCCACGTCACTATCCTCTTCTGCCCATATGCGACCGGAAAAGACAAGCCCCTCTTCCGGGCGAATACCGAAAACTCGATAGAGCATCCCTTCCTGAGCAGTACGGCGGATGCGGCTTGAGGCGACTTTGGTCTGGAGATGCAGCGATACCCCACTTTTGCGCCATCCGTTCTCAGTACGGGCGCAGAACCCGCTGACCCGTTCCATACGTCCCTTGCATGTGCTGCACCGGAACACCACAGGTACAGGGAATCGTGCTCCAAGCCGTTCAAGTTCCCTGTACGCTACAGCCGTAAGGAGCGTATCCCGAATGCCATGACCTCCTTCTCCTCTGAATCCCCCATGGAGCTTGCACTCTAAGGCAGTAAGGGGGATGGGGAGGGCAAAGTGCGCCTGGGTTTTTGCGGGAAAGAGATTCCCAAAGCGCATACGCTGTACCTTGGGGAGAATCGTATGCTCCTTTCCCTTTGCTTTGAGCCACTCAGCAAGGGTCCCCCGGAGAACGCTTCCGGGAATATAGTGCAAGGTGGTGAGGTAATCGTTTCTCGGTTTGACACCCCCTATCCGGAGAGGCGTCAGGGGCTCCACAACGATGTGGTACTCCTTCATGGTGTCACCCCTCTCTGCACTCGGAGCACCTCGAGCTCTTCCAGGAGGTCTTCCTGAGGAATCTTTTGCCCATCAAACGTTGCCGTAAACTCCTCACAGTGGAGCCACCCAAGCCCTCGGGATTTTCCTCCTCCTATGGCGAAGGAAGTTCGGGTACCAAGGAAAAGGAGAAGCGCTGCCCTTTTTGCCTCCTGGATATCCGGGAAAAGCCCCCAGATGGTCGCGGAAAAGGAAGGACACGATCCCACCTCGAGGGAGAACAGTCGCTCTTCGTAAGCGGTTTTCCGGGAACGGCTCAGGGAGACGCTCATCCGCGTGTCTTTTGAAGCACCTTTAAGGGTGATGTTCTCAAAAGTCAGGAGGGATTTCTTCCTTGGGTGCCCGAAGACAAGGCACACCAGACACGTACCGCAGATTGTCTCAGGAGATGAGGCATCACAGGCAGGAATGCCAAGGCTCCGGAGGGCTCGCTCTGCTCCCTCTCGAAACCACCCTTTGAGGGTTGTTGCCGGAATCATTGGGAAACGTCCTTCTTCCGGGTCACAGAGGAGTGCCTTATCCACCCAGAGCTCAAGCCGGTCTCCGCTCACATGGAAACCCGATACGAAACGAAATGTGCACTCAACGCGAAGCATTCCCTGCATACTCTCCCTCCCGGAAGTACTCAAGTGCCCCAACCTCGATGAGTTCGAGGACATCAAGGAGTGGTGTCACCCAGCGGCCATCCCTCTTTGCCCAGAAGAACATTCCTGAGCCACCAGCAAGGGTCCCGAGTTCTCGGAGCGCATCAACGAAGTTCTTCCTTCTGTCCTCTCTCATTCTTGCCACCTGGTAGAGAACGAAGTTCAGAGAAGCAGGAACACCGCTTTCGAGGGCTTCGGCGAAACTCCGGAGTTGTGTCCCTGCGACGCCCGTGTCGAGGATGTGACGGGCGATGGTAGTGAGTT
>JBDIWL010000142.1:0-4300 GCA_039638315.1 Candidatus Caldatribacterium thermophilum
CTCCTCCGTAAATGCGTCGGAGGAGCCCCTGTTTTTCGAGGAAACGCAGGTCCTGGCGCACGGTGTCTTCGCTCACCGCAAACATACTGGCGAGCTCTTTCACTGTGAGCGTCTGGCGAACACGCAAAGCTTCAAGGATTTTCAGTCGCCGCTCCTCGGCAATGAGCCCAGCTCTCCTTGGCATAACTACGACACCGTCACTTTCTTCCTTCGGGAGGCCACGAGATTCGGGACCATCACCACCCCAATGAGCACCACCCCAATGACCACCATCATGACCTGACCGGGGATGTTACGAAGTCCCATGCCGTAGCGTAAAAGCCGCATGAGCACGAGGGCAAGACAGGCCCCAAGGATACTCCCCTTACCTCCCGAGGGACTTGCTCCCCCAAGAACGGCAATGGCGATGACCTCAAGCTCATACCCCGTGGCCACATTGGGTCGGGAACTCCCGAGCTTCGAGGTGAGGAAAATCGCCGCCACTCCCGCCATGAGACCGTTGAGGGTAAAGAGAATCTGCCGGATGCGAGCTACCGGAACACCGGAGAACAGTGCCGCCGTACGGTTCGTGCCGATGGCAAAGACTTTTCGCCCAAAGGCGGTTCTGTGGAGGAGGAGTCCATACACCAGGGCACAGCATAAAAAGGCAACGAGCATAAAGGGAATCCCCGTATTCCCGATGTACCCCCAGGCAAGATACGCGTACCAGGAAGGGAAACCACTCACCGCTTTGTCACCAAGAAGGATGTACGCAATACCCCGGTATATGGAGAACCCTGCAAGGGTCACGATGATAGCCGAGAGATTCGGTACCCGGGAGATGAGGAACCCGTTCCAGTACCCACAGGCCACCCCAACCAAAAGAGCGACACAAAGGGCCAATCCCATGGGAAGCCCCGCCTTGTGGGAGAGGGCCATGAGGACAGAGGACAAAGCGGTAATGGAAGCAACGGAAACGTCAATGTCCCCGGCAACAAGCACCATGACCATGGGGAAAACCATGAATCCTGCTTCAAGAAAAACGGACAGAGCATCCATGAAGCTCCGGTAGTTCCAGAAATGCGGCGAAAGACGCACGTTTACAAAGAAAGCACCCAGAATGAGCACGAAAAGGAGCCATTCCCAGCGGAAGGAGAAGGATTTTACTCGCTGCATGCGAATACTCTCAAGCCCCATAGCGCACCATCCTCAGTGTCTCCCGTTCTCGGAGCTGGGCTCGTTCGAGGTTCCGGGCAATAGCCACGTTCACAAGGGCAGCAACGAGGATAATGATTCCCTGGAGAGCCATTTTCCAGAAAGGGGATACCCGAATCATGGGAAGGGCGTTGTTGATGATGCCAATGGTGATGGCCCCAAGGAACACCCCGGGGATTGTCCCGGCACCCCCAGAAATACTCACCCCCCCAAGGACACAGGCGGCAACAACGGTGAGGACAAATCCTGCAGCAGTATCGTTTTGCGCTGAAGCGTACCGGGCGACCCACATGACTCCCCCAAGGCCAGAGAGCGCCCCAGAAAGGGTGTACACGAGCCAGAGGATAAAATCGGTGGGAATCCCAATGATTCGTGCTGCTTCGAGGTTACTGCCCACCGCGTAGATTTCCCTGCCAGTGCGAGTGTGATTCGCAAAGTAGTACAGAAGGACGTAAACACCTAAGGCCACGGCGATGAGATTGGAAAAGCCAAAAATCCTTCCTGTGGCCAGAGCTTTGAAGGATTCGGGCATTTCATGGGCATCAATCCACTCGCCCCGGCTCACGATGAAGGTAATTCCCCGGTAAATGTACATCATGCTCAAGGTGGCAATAATCGGAAGCACCCTTCCTTTAGCCACAACGAGGCCTGTGACCGCCCCAAGGAGCCCCCCAAAGACAACGCCAAAAAGGAGCATGAGAACCGGGGAGAGATACGGATGGTCTTTGATGAGGATACCCGCCACCATACCGGTGAGCGCAAGAACCGATTCTGCCGAGAGGTCGATACCCCCCGTGACCAGGACAAACATCATCCCCGCTGCAACAACGGAAAGGACGGCTGTGTCAAGGAGCATGTCGTGGAGGTTCCCGAAGGTGAGGAAGCGGGGGTTCCGGATGCCCACAAGAAGAGAGATAATCACGATGAACACAAGAATCCCAAGTTCCCGAAGACGCCGAATCTGTGCTCCATTCCCTCTACGCATGGCCCACACCTACTCTGTCCATTTCCCGAAACTTTGCCCAGTCGATATTCACCGCCATCTCCATGAGTTTCTCTTGCGTTGCCTCCTCCCGGGTGAGGATACCGCTCACCCGTCCCTCGCACATAACGAGAATCCGGTCGCTCATCCCGAGAATTTCAGGCATCTCTGAGGAAATCATAATAATACCAAACCCTTCCTGGGCAAGGTCGGACATAATCTGGTGAATGGCGGCCTTGGCTCCCACATCCACCCCATGGGTCGGCTCATCAAGGATGAGAATGCGAAGCCTTGCCGCAAGGAGCTTGGCTACAACGACTTTCTGCTGGTTCCCGCCGGAGAGGGAACTCACCGGGCTGAAAATTGAAGGCGCTTTAATCTGCAAGAGCTCAAGCATCTTTGAGGAGACCTCGTACTCCCGCTCAGGCTGGAGCCATCCACGCCGGGTGAGGGAGTCAAGAATGGCAATAGTGATATTGTCGTTGATGCTCATGGGGAGGAAAAGACCCTGCTGGAGGCGGTCCTCTGGAAGGTACCCGATGCCACAAGCGATGGCATCAAGGGGATTGCGGATGGTTACCTCTTTCCCCTCCACGAAAATCTTTCCCCGGTCTGCAGGGGCGATGCCAAAGAGGGCATGGGCAACCTCGGTGCGTCCAGAACCCACAAGGCCACTTATCCCGAGAATTTCGCCAGCATGAAGCGTAAAGGAAACGTTGGCAAAGTACCCCGTTTTCGAAAGTCCCTCAACCCGAAGGAGTTCCTTTCCCGGGGAAACCTGAGCCTTGGGGAAGAGCTGCGTGATTTCCCGCCCCACCATCGCCCGGACAAGGTCTTTTTCTGCAATATCCCTGACCATCCAGGTTCCAACCTTTTTGCCATCCCGGAGCACGGTGACCCTGTCGGCCACCTCGTAAATATCCTCAAAACGGTGGGAAATGAAAATGATTGCCGTACCCCGGGACCTGAGTTCCCGCATGATGCGGTAGAGTTCCTCTGCCTCGCGCTTTGTCAGGGCAGCGGTGGGTTCATCCATGATGAGAATTCGGGCATTGATAGAGAGGGCCTTGGCAATCTCCACAATCTGCCGCTGGGCAGTGCTCAGCGTACCCACAGGGGTCCTGGGGTCAAGGTCAGAACCAAGGGATTGCAAAAGTTCCCGGGCCTTTTCGTGCATCCTCTTCCAGTCAAGGCGCCTTGAGAGGGGGCGCAAAAAGGGGTGACCCATGAAGATGTTCTCCGTGATGGAAAGGTGAGGGAAAGAAGCAGGCTGCTGGTACACCGCAGCGATTTCGTAACGGCTCGCCACAGTGGGATTCGGGATGGTTACTCTCTGCCCCCGCCAGAAGATTTCCCCCTCATCTGGCTGATGGACTCCGGTGATGATTTTGATGAGGGTGGACTTTCCTGCCCCATTTTCCCCCACAAGGGCGTGAATCTCCCCAGCCTCAAGGTCGAAATCAACCCGCTCCAGGGCTCTGATTCCTGGGAAGAACTTGGAAATTCCCCGAAGTTCCAGTATCCGCTCACCCAAAAAGCTTCACCTCACAAAAAGAGGGGCAGGGCTCTTGCCCTGCCCCGGAGAATAGCATGAATCAGAAGACGTCCTTCCACTCGTCGATGTTTGAGGCATCAAACCGGAATGGAGGTCCAAGGAGCACCTCGGTACCACCATCACCGGATTTCTGAATAGTGTACTCTCCAAGTCGCCCTGCCTTGAAGGTCTCGCCCTCTTTACCGGTAATGGTTCCCTCACAGAGCAATCCAGCAACGTACGCTGCAAGGTACCCGAGGTCCACCGGGTTCCAGAGGAAGAAGGCCTCACAGGCACCATTCTTCACCCACTCGGCCATTTCGCTTGGGAGACCTAAACCGGTGAGCTTCACTTTCCCGATGAGCCCAGCGTCTGTGATGGCCTTTGCTGTGGCGCTCACGCCAACAGTGGTTGGGGAAATGATGCCTTTGAGGTCTGGATAGGATTTGAAAAGACCCATGGCCTCATTGTAGCTTTTGTCCCGAAGGTCGTCGCCGTACACGATGGCGGCAAGACGCATCTTTGCGTACTTCGGATCCTTGAGCTCCTCCTGCATGTACCGAATCCAGGTGTTCTGGTTGGTCATCGTG
>JBDIWL010000143.1:0-4286 GCA_039638315.1 Candidatus Caldatribacterium thermophilum
GAGCATCAAGAAGGTAGAGTCCGGTGATGGTTCGAAGCTCTATCCCGGGGTCAAGACGTCCTGAAATAGGCAGGAGGTCAAGGTGAAGGCCAAAAAAGAGCATGAGCATGAGACCAAGCCAGAACACCGGGATAGAGATGCCCACCAGGGCACCGGTCATCGCCAGGTAATCGAAAAGAGAGTACTGTCGAGTAGCCGAGAGAACCCCCGCTGCTATACCAAGAACTGTAGCAAAAAGCATCGCCACAAGGGAAAGCTCAAGGGTGGCGGGAAATCGCGAGAGAACCTCCTGGAGCACCGGGGCTTTCGTAGCAATGGAGAGACCAAGGTCCCCGCGGATTGCGCGGGAAAGCCAGATACCATATTGCACGTAGAGGGGTTTATCAAGTCCCCAACGGGTGCGTACCGCTTCAATGAACTCGGCCGATGCGTGTTCTCCTGCCATAACCTTCGCTGGGTCCCCTGGGGCAAGGCGCACCACGAGGAACACCACAAGGGAAACGCCAAAGAGGACAGGAATGGTGAAAATAAGTCGCCTCAAAATGTACCCTTTCATCCTGAAGGCATTATACCATGTCCTCTGGCAGGGGTGCTCCTGTGCATGGGAACCTCCCCAAGAGGGAGACTCAACACCACATGGGCAATGCAAAGGACGGGGCACCGGAGTGCCCCGTCTCCTTCACTTCAGGAATTTCGACACAAAGGGTGAGGTTTCTCCCCGCCGCATGAAGTGGCCTGAGGGTCCCTCACCGAGGAACTCAGAGAACCAGGACTCGTGCTCAATCTCTTCGTGGAGAATAGAGAGCGCAAGGTCGTATGTCCGGTGGTCCTTTCCTGCAGTGAGGTTGCAAATATGGGTGTACTGCCGAACCGCGCAACGCTCTGCCTCTACGAGAACCTTCAGAATATCCTCCACGGTTTTCATGTTCTCTGGAAGGTATGCTGGTGGGCAACCAGAGACGTCATGGAATGCCCTCATGTCCCTGGGAAGGGAACCCCCAAGTTCGTATATTCTCGGTACCAGAGCCTCAAAGTGGTTCCGGTCCTCGATGCGGGCGACCTCTGCTATTTCCTTAATGGTCTCTCCATCAAGCCCGATAAGGTTACAGCGCAAAATTGTATAGTAGTAATAGGTGGTCAACTCTGCCGCAGCGTTTTTCACAAGGAGTTCTACAAGCTGGTCTACGTTAACTCCCGCTTTTTCCACCATTTCCCGGGCAACTTTGGCCAAAAGAACCGTCTCCTCTCTTTAGAGCTTCTTGTAACAGAACCACCAATCGAAACACTCAAGCTCTCCCCGTCTTGCCGCCTCAAGACGTTCCCGAGCAAGATCCTCTGTCCCAGCAGGCGGGACGATGACCTTATCCCCAAGGAGCTCGTTATTCGGCCAGTTTTCAGGAAGCGCTACCTTATGGGCGTCAGAGACCTGCAATGCCTTAAGGGCACGGAGAATCTCATCAACACTTCGTCCAACCTCCTGGGGATAGTACATGACGAGCCGGAGAATCCCCTTATCGTCCACGATGAACACTGCCCGAACAGTATTTGTCCCTTTCCCCGGATGAATCATTCCCAGGGTCTGGGCAACTCGACCAAGCTCATCAGCGATAATCGGGAAAGGAATGGAAACGCCAAGCTTTTCCCGAATCCACTCTGTCCACTTCATGTGGGCAAAGACCTGGTCGACAGAGAGTCCAATGAGCTCTGTGTTGAGCGCCCGGAAGGCCTCAGCTTTCTTGGCAAAAGCCACAAACTCCGTGGTACATACCGGGGTAAAATCGCCAGGGTGGCTGAAGAGCACAAACCACTTCCCCGCATAGTCATCGGGGAGCTTCTTCATTCCGTGAGTTGTTTTGACCTCCATCGAAGGGAAACGTTCCCCAAGAAGTGGCATTCTCCCGAGATTTTCCATGTTCCTCTCCTCCTTTCCTGCACTGGGGACATATACCCCGAAAGTACACATCTTTGCTCTTCACAAGGAAACCTTCAAGTCCATCCCACTGAAAGGACGTCACTCGAAAATCAAAGACCTGTCCGCATACCTCACACTGGAAGTGCCCGTGTTCTCGAAGCGCTGCATCGTACCGCATCTCGTTCTTCTCTATGGTCAGAACCCGCACAAGCTGTGCCGCTACCAGGGCAGCCAGGGCATTGTAAACCGAAGCACGGGAAAGGGTAGGAATATCCTGTAAAAGCCCCTGGTATATTTCTTCAGCGCTTGGATGTCTGTCCGTTCCAAGGAGGTATTGAAACACCCGGAGGCGAATGTACGATGGACGAACGCCTCGCGACCGGAGGAGCTCTTTGAGTTCTCGAGCATTCTGAGCGACTGGCACCACCTCCTAAATTTTGTACATCTTTAGAATAATTCTAAAATCGTAAAAAGTCAATACCTGGAATGTTAAAAATCTTTAACACAGGTTTAACGTCGCCTTTGCCTATTCCCTTTCGTCTTTCTCCATAATGAAAGAAGCCTTGAGGAAAGGAGTGAGAACCTTGCGAAATCTTGGGCTTATTCTCTTCACGGTGGGTGTTTTCGCCTTCTCCATGGTTGCTTTTGCTGCGGAAAAACTCGTGCAAATTGACGGCTCAAGCACTGTCTACCCAATAACTGAGGCTGTAGCCGAGGAGTTTCAAAAGGTGAATCCGGACATTAAAGTTACAGTGGGTATTTCTGGTACTGGTGGTGGTTTCAAGCGTTTCGTTCGTGGTGAGACAGATATCAACGACGCGTCTCGTCCCATCAAATCTTCGGAAATCGAAGCCTGCCAGGCAAATGGCATCGAGTTCATTGAGCTTCCCATTGCCTTTGATGCCATCGCCGTTGTGGTGAACAAGGACAATACCTGGGTGGATTACCTGACCGTTGAGGAACTCAAGAAAATCTGGGAACCTGAAGCCCAAGGAAAGAGCATTCGCTGGAGCGACATCCGTCCTGGCTGGCCTGATAAACCCATCACCCTCTTTGGACCAGGTGTTGATTCGGGAACCTTTGAGTACTTCACTGAAGCCATTGTCGGTGAAGCGGGAAAGAGCCGAGGTGACTACGTAGCAAGCGAAGACGACAACGTCCTTGTGCAGGGCGTGAGCCAGGATACCTATGCCCTCGGGTACTTTGGGCTTGCCTACTACATTGAGAACCAGGACATTCTCAGGGCTGTACCCATTAAAAAGGGTGATGGAGACCCTGTCGCTCCAACGCCAGAGAATGTGGAAAAAGGACTCTACCAGCCCCTCAGTAGACCTCTCTTTATCTACGTAAGCGCAAAGAGCGCCGAGCGCGAGGAGGTCGAAAAATTCGTCACCTTCTATCTGCAAAATGCTACCCAGCTCGTCAAGGAAGTCGGTTACGTTCCTCTGCCCCAGAAAGCCTATGAGCTTGCTCTGCAGCGTTTCGAGAAGCGTATAACCGGTTCAGTCTTTGGAGGGCATGGCGCAACCATTGGTGTGTCCATCGAAGAAATCCTGAAAAAGGAGTCGCAGAACTGAAAAACACTGCTCCACCTTCTCCCCGGGGAGAAGGTGGAGCATCTGGAGTGACCATCCATGGTACCACAGGAGAAAAGAGTCCTTTTGCGGGCGAAGCGGGAAGAAGCTCTGGTACGCAGGGTCTTCTTTGTTTTTAGCCTCGTTTCGGTTCTCACTACCTTAGGAATCATTGGGGTCCTTTTCTTTGAATCCGTGCACTTTTTCCAGAGGGTGTCACCTATTGCTTTCCTCACCGACACCCAGTGGACACCTCTCTTCTACGATAAGCACTTTGGCATCCTTCCGTTACTTTGCGGTACGTTCCTCACCACAGGAATTGCCATACTCGTAGCCGCTCCTTTAGGCATCCTTATCGCCATATTCCTCAGTGAATACGCTTCTCCCCGGGTACGAAGACTCTGCAAACCCATCCTTGAGGTCCTTGCGGGAGTCCCAACGGTAGTCTATGGATACTTTGCCCTCCTTTTCGTTACCCCCCTTCTGAAACGCATTATTCCCTCCATTTCTGGCTTCAATGCCCTCTCCCCAGGCATTGTCATGGGCATTATGATTCTCCCCCTTGTATCTTCCTTGAGCGAAGATGCCATGCATGCGGTACCCCACAGCCTGCGAGAAGCCGGCTACGCCCTTGGTTCAACGAAATTCGAGGTCTCCACAAAAATTGTCTTTCCGGCAGCCTTCTCGGGCATCACTGCATCCCTCATCCTTGCCCTCTCCCGGGCTATCGGAGAAACCATGCTCGTCACCATCGCCGCCGGACAGATGCCTCAACTCACCCTGAATCCCCTCGTTCCCAT
>JBDIWL010000144.1:0-4277 GCA_039638315.1 Candidatus Caldatribacterium thermophilum
CAGGAAAACACCGATGACCTTATAGAGATCGTTATGGACCTTGGACGTCCTCCCGAGGTTCGCTTCAGTAAGGGGTTTGCTATTCTCTCAGACCGGGTCATTGAACGGGAGGATATTGATTACGTAGTGCAGCGTGTAGGGATGTTCACCCGTGATAATAGAGCAGGAATTGAACGAACATTGCACCGTATCTCGTGTATTCGGAACCGACTTGGCGATATTGTTGGTCTCACGCTTCGTGTTGGGCGTGCGGTATACGGGACCATTGATATTATCCGGGATGTCATTGTATCTGGTAAAAACATCCTCCTCCTTGGTCCCCCGGGGGTTGGGAAAACGACCAAGCTCCGGGAGGTTGCACGAGTACTCAGCGATGAGTTTCAAAAGCGGGTCATTGTGGTCGATACCTCGAATGAAATTGCCGGTGACGGGGATATACCGCATCCTGCCATTGGAAGAGCACGACGGATGCAGGTTTCTTCCCCCGAGCGGCAACACGACGTTATGATTGAAGCTGTTGAGAATCACATGCCTGAGGTCATTATTGTGGACGAAATTGGCCGGGAAGAAGAGGCAAGAGCTGCTCGAACTATTGCGGAACGAGGAGTGCAGCTTATAGCTACGGCACACGGAACAACCCTTGAAAACCTCCTTTTCAACCCAACGCTGAGCGATCTTGTGGGTGGGATTCAATCTGTTATTCTGAGCGATGAAGAGGCTCGAAGGCGGGGAACGCAAAAGGCCATTCTTGAACGCAAGGCAGTGCCTACTTTTGACATCGTTGTTGAGTTGCGGGACCGTGATACCGTTGCTATCTATCACGACACAGCTCAGGCGGTGGACCTTTTGCTCCGGGGGTATGACCCGCAACCGGAGATTCGTCGCAGAACAAAGGAAGGGACCGTGCAGATTGCGGAACGCCGTCCTCATGAAGAGCACGTTGAGGTATCGCGGAAGGTTCCCGAAGTTCCTGAAGGACGCCTCCTTCGAGTGTACCTTTTTGCTATTAGTAAGAATTACATGCAGCGAGCCATCGCTCAGGCAAAGGTCCCTCTGGAGATTGTGGACGATTTGAACAGAGCAGACCTTGTCTTAACTCTAAAGAGTCGGTATCGAAAGCGAGGGAGCAAAATCCGAGAAGCTGAGAATCGTGGCATTCCCGTACACGTCGTTCGAAGCAACACGTATAACCAGATTCAGAAGTTTGTCCACGACCTTTTTGGGTACTCGGAAATCCCTGGAGAACCGGAAGAGTCTGGGCTTCTCGAAGCTGAGAGAGCAGCTCGTCAAGTGTTGAAGCGTGGGGAGCCGATTGAACTTGCTCCCCGGAATGCTTTTGTACGGCGTTTACAGCACAAGATTGCTGAGCGGTATAATCTCTTCTCGCAGAGTATCGGGGAAGAACCGTTCCGGCGAGTGGTCATCTATCCGAGATCCCTTGAGAAGAACGAATAGTATGGGCTTTTTTCTTACCTTTGAGGGTATCGAGGGGAGCGGGAAGACGACACAGGCAGAGCGTTTCTACGAGTTTCTCACGGAAAGAGGTTTTTCCTGCCTTCTCACCAGAGAACCCGGAGGAACACCCTTTGGTGAAGAAATTCGAGCTCTCCTTCTCCATCCAAAGACTGGGGTTCTTGATCCTTTAACCGAGGTTTTTCTTTTCGAGGCTGCCCGGCGGGAGCATGTTGTGAGGGTTCTTGAACCTGCCCTGAAAGAGGGAAAGATTGTCCTCTGTGTGCGTTTCACCGATTCTACGCTGGCGTACCAGGGATGGGGACGAGGAGTGGACCTTACCCTTCTCCGTTCCCTGAACGATAAAGCCTCTGGAGGACTTATCCCAGACTGTACTGTTCTCTTCGATGTCGATCCTCGAATCGGGCTTTCCCGTTCTCTTGAAAGCCACGTTTTTGGTGAAATCCGCTTTGAGCTCGAGTTCCAGAGGGAACTCCCACTTCTTGAGCGAATACGGAAAGGGTACCTTGAGCTTGCCCAAGCAGAACCAGAACGTTTTGTGGTTATTGCTGCGGATCGTCCCGAGGACGTGGTTTTTCAGGAACTCGTGGAAAAAGTTCTGCCCAAGATTTGTGCTCTGAAGGAGGGAGAGAGGTGACGCCGACGTCGCTTTTTATTTGTGTGGTTCGGGACCAGGATGCCGTGCGTCTTGCCGACGTTTTAAAGGAAAAAGGTATCGCCTTTACAAAGCTTGCCTCAACCGGTGGATTTTTACGGGAGGGAAATACAACGTTTCTGATTGGTGTCGATAGGGAACAGAGAGAAACCGTTCTTGCTGCTATCCGTACATGCTGTGCTCGTCGCGAAGAAGTTGTGGAATCTCCTATACCGGTGAACGAACCTATTGGTCCTTTCGTTCCTCAAAAGATTAAGGTTCTCAAAGGTGGCGGAGTACTCTTTGAGATTCCTATCGTTTACTACGAGCGGTTTTGACGATGGGCTGGTCGCGCGTTTGGGGTCACCCCTTTCAAAAGGAGTACTTTCAGAGGATGCTTTCCCTTGGAAAGATGCACCATGCCTATCTCCTTTCCGGTCCCTCGGGAGTTGGAAAAAGGACCCTTGCTGTGGAAGTCGCGAAAGCACTTCTTTGCCTTGAGGGCCAAAAAGAGGCCTGTGATCGTTGTCGGAGTTGCCTTCTTTTTGAACATTCTGTACACCCTGATTTTTTTCTCGTTGAACCGGAGAAGGGTTCTATTGGTATCGATACGGTACGTGATTTCGCGCAACGCCTCTCTCTTAAGCGGGTGCTCTCTTCTTTCAGAGTTGGAATTGTTGATGAAGCCGAGAGGTTGACTGAGGAAGCGGTCAATTGCCTCCTGAAGACTGTAGAGGAGCCTCCTGAGGGAGTTATTCTCTTCCTTGTGACCTCTCAGCTCAGTGCTCTTCCACAAACCCTTCTTTCCCGATGCCAACACCTTGTTTTTTCCCCGCTCCCTGAGAGAGTTATTGCGGAATACCTTGAAAAGGAAAAGGGTATTGAACCTTCCCGGGCATATACCATTGCCCTTCTTTCCCTTGGGAGCATTGGCGAAGCTCTTTCTTACATCGAGGAGCGGGATTTAGGGGAAGAGATCCGTGCTTTTTTGAGGAATGTTCGAGACGGTGATGTGTTCGGGGCTGGTCTCTGGCTCTCAGAACGTCGGGAGGAGCTCTTGAAAATCCTTTCGATTCTTGCCAGGTACTTTCGGGATGCACTCTTCTTTTCTCTTCTGGGATATCATCAAAGTAGCGTGCTGGCACTTCCCGAAGAATATAAGACCTATATCGAGGAACTTGCCTCTTTTGGTTCTCAGGCATTGCGAAAGTCTCTTGAGCATTTGAACGCTTTTCTTCAGGACGTTCTTACCAATGCGTGCTGGGACGTCGCTGCATTCCATTTCCTTTTGGGGTTGCGAGGTGAACTTTCGTGATATCTCTTGTGGGAGTTCGTTTCGAAAAAAACCCAAAACTTTACTATTTCGATCCTCGGGGTCTTGCTCTTGAAATTGGGGAGAAGTGCGTTGTGGAAACCATTCTTGGATTGGAGCTTGGGGAGGTCACTCGAAAGATTACCGTTCCTGAGGTTGCTGAAAAACTCAAGCCTGTTCTGCGGAAGGCAACGGAAAATGACCTCTTACAGCGAGAACTGAACCGAGAAAAAGAACAGGATGCTTTCGCCATTGCCCATGAGCTCATCACTCGGTACAACCTTCCCATGAAACTCCTCCAGGTGCATTATACCCTCGATAGGGGAAGGCTTGTTTTTTACTTTGGAGCTGAAGAGCGGATCGATTTTCGGCAACTTGTGAAAGACCTTGCCGCCATATTTCGGACACGCATCGAAATGCGCCAACTTGGGGTACGAGATGAGGCACGACTTCTTGGGGGATATGGGATGTGTGGAAGGGAGCTGTGTTGCAGTGCTTTTCTTGCGAACTTTGACCCCATTTCTATACGTATGGCTAAAGAGCAGAATTTGGTTCTGAATTCGGCCAAGATTTCGGGAGTGTGCGGACGCCTCATGTGTTGCCTTGCCTTTGAGTATCCTCTCTACAGGAGGCTTTTGCTCCGATTTCCTAAGAAAGGCAGCAAAGTCATCACGCCTATGGGTCTTGCAAAAATCCTGGAAGTGAATGTTTTTAAGGATAGCATTCGTCTCGCCCTTGAAGACGGGAGAGAGGTGGAAATTACAGAGGAAGAGTACAATAAGTACTTCCTGTAAGGAACTTGGGGGAAAGAAGGAGAGTAATTCTCTTGTGGATGGTGGCGCATATGAGCGAGGAACA
>JBDIWL010000145.1:0-4276 GCA_039638315.1 Candidatus Caldatribacterium thermophilum
ACAAAGAAGCAGCCTGGCTCTTCATCCAGTGGTGTGCCCGGAAAGAGTGGCAGCCCGAGTTTGCTCGTCTGGCTACACGCGTTGTCCGCAAGTCCACCTTTGAGGATCCAATGATTAAAGAACTCGACGCCAAGATGGGCGGCTACTACACCCTCCTCAAGGATTCGGGTTACCTCTTTGCTGGTGCTCCAGCTCTGCCCATGCATCGTCCACTGAACGAGCTCTACCTCAAGTGGATCTCGAAGGCTGTTGCTGGAGAGGTCTCGCCTGAGGAAGCGCTTGATAACCTTGCCAAAGAAGTCGACGCTTTGATGGAAGAACTCGGATACTGATGGAGGTTGCGCAGTGCGGGAACGAAAGGCACAGGTGTGGGGGCTTTTAGCCCCCACACTCTTTTTAATGTTCGCTATTGGCGTTGTTCCGGTTCTCTACATATTGTACTTGAGTGCTTTCAAGTACAATGTGTTCTCCCGTGTGGGCATGGTGTACACTGGTTTCAATAACTTTCGAAAACTCGTCTTCGATACCGATTTCTTAAAGTCCCTTCGTCTCGGGTTGACCTTTGTTGCGCTGTGTTGTGGCATTGAATTACCTCTTGGGCTTCTTGTGGCAAATCTCTTAACCCTTGAGTTCCGGGGGAAGGGGCTTTTCCGAACCATCATGACTTTGCCCCTTGCCATGGCTCCTATAACCATCGGTAGCATGTGGGTTCTCCTCATGAATCCCGATATCGGCCCTATTCCCTTTTACCTGCGAAAGCTTGGTATTGAGTACAACATTGGCGTTAACCCCACGCAGGCCTTTTTCACCACAGTTCTTGTGGATATCTGGCACTGGACACCTTTTGTGGTACTCACCTTTATGGCTGGACTTGCAGCCCTTCCCAAGCAACCGTATGAGGCAGCGCTGGTTGATGGGGCAAGCCGCTGGCAGGTCTTCCGGTACATTACGATTCCGCTTTTGAAGCCTGTTATCCTTACAACCCTCTTTATTCGTATCATGGATACTTTCCGGGTATTTGACGAGGTCTGGATGCTCACAAGTGGTGGACCAGGAACAGCCACGCGGTACGTGAGCATTCACCTGGTGCGCCTCGTGCTCCAGTCCATGGAGTATGGTTACAGCTCTGCGATGTCCCTTTTCTTGCTGTACCTAACTATTGTCATGTGCTGGCTTTTAATGACGTTCATTTCTTCTTCCCAGGAGGCGGCGTAGATGCAGAGGAAGACCTTGCGACTTGTTCTGGTATACGTTGTGTGCATCCTCATCGCCGTATTTACCCTCTTCCCGATCTACTGGATGTTCGTCGTCTCAGCTCGAACGAAACTTGAAGTGTTCTCTGGACCACGGCTCATCCAGACGAGCTTTTACGCCTTTAACTACTACCGTCCGTTCTTTCGGGATGTGTACGGAAGGTACCTTGTGAATTCCCTTATTATTGCTTCAGGGAATACCCTTCTTGTTATTTCCCTTGCGGTTCTCGCTACCTATGCATTCTCCCGGTTTCGAGTACCAGGCTCAAGCAACCTCTTTTTCTGGACCATCACGAACCGTATGGCTCCCCCAGCGGTATTTATCGTACCCTTCTTCCTCATTTTTACACGGCTTGGTCTTCGGGATACGCGAATCGGGATTATCCTCCTTTACTGCATTTTCAACCTGCCCTTTGCCATATGGCTCCTTAAGGGCATGATTGACTCTATCCCGAAAGAACTCGATGAAGCTGCCTATATCGATGGATGCTCGCTTTTTGGAGTTCTCTGGAACGTTATTCTGCCTCTTGCAAAACCGGGCATTATGACCACGGCTATTTTGACCTGGATTTTTGCCTGGAACGAGTACCTCTTTGCCGCCATCCTCACAAGCGTTCAGGCCCGGACAATCACCACAGGCCTTGCTGAATTCGTTACCGTCATTGGAACAAACTGGGGTGAAATGGCAGCAGTATCCGTTGTATGCCTCATTCCAGCGGTGATTTTCATTGGTATTGCCCAGCGCCATATTATCGCTGGACTGACCTTTGGAGCGGTGAAAGATTAGGGGGGATACCAGTGCGCATACTCCCTTTCCGGAGCAATCTTTGGGACAGAATCTTCATCGGGGTTGTCATTATGTTTGCTGTGCATCTTCTCTGGGTTCGCTTTGTGGAGAAATTCCTCCCCCTTACGGTGGCAACCGTAGGAACCCTCTTTTTCCTCGTACTCCTCATTATCACCGGATAAGCACAAAGCCCGGCCGTGCGGCCGGGCTTTGGTTACGCTTCGTTGTGCCAGTAGGTATCAAATCCGAGGTACTTGTCAAAGGCCTCGGCGAGAATCTCACCCACGTGGGAGAGGTTAATAGCCACGTGGTGCTCGAAGCCGTTCTCGCAGAGGAAGGCAAGGAGATCCTGGAGCCCTTCGACTTTGACAACACCAATGCCCCCGAAAGTCTGTACCCGATCTGGGGTTATTTCTCCTTCAGCAATGTAGGCGACAATGCTTCCTGTGGTGTCGTCGGTAGCAAGGCGGGAAAGCGTCACCGGGCCCTGGGGGATAGTCCCGTAGCAGGTTCCGTACGTTTTTTCCTTGGGGAGGGTGGAGGAGATGATGTCACCGTACCCCATCCGGATGCCTTCAAGAAGCGATCTCGGGAAGTTGCTGCAGTGGAAGAGGATAGCCTTGTCAGGGTCATCGTCGAAGTTGTTGTTCCAGTCAACGAGCGCCGAAGGTTTCCCGGAGGCAAGTTGCAGGGCGTACATGCCAAGCGCTCCAGTGAGGTCGACTTCACAGGCGGCAGGGATGAGCCGTTCGCTGAGCATGCTCATCGCTGTGCAGGGCATGATGCCAAAGTTCTCCTCGATGGATGTCCAGCACTGAATGGCCACAAGACGCACCCCGGTCTCGTTGATCCACTCATCGAGAACAACGGCGAGTTTGGCGATTTTCACCAGGGCCTCTTCGGGTACCGAAGAGGTGTCAAGGTATCCCTTGATTTCGGCAAGTTTTTCCCGAACCTTTGCGTCGTTGTCCCCAAGACGTTCACAGGCTCCGATGATTTCGGAAAGGTCGGCAACTTCGACCGAAATGCCATGGCGCTCAAGAATTTTCTCTGAGAAACGCACCGTGTTAAAGGCGTTGGGACGGGCACCTATTGCTCCAGCCTTGAGGTTTTTGAAGCCCTGCACCACCCGGCAGACTCCAGCAAACCACGCAATATCTTTGCGGAAAATCTCGGAATCTGGGTCTTCCGTGTGGTAGGTGGTGAGGGAGAAGGGGATGCCGAATTGCTTCAGGTTGTTGCACACGGAGAGCTTCCCACAGAAGCTGTCCCGGCGGTGCTTCACGTCAAGAAGGTTGGTTCGATCTGGAAATGCGTGGACGAGAACCGGAACATTGAGTCCCGAAAGGCGAATGGCATAGGCAACACCCTTTTCGTCTCCAAAGTTTGGCAACGTTACGACAATGCCACTGATTTCTTTCCGGTACTGGTCGAAAAGGCGAGCGCACTTTTCTGCATCCTCAAAGGTTTCTACTGTTCCGAATTTTGTATCCTCAGTGCTCAGCGTGACGACGTCAAAACCCATGTCCTCAAGAACGGCGAGGACCCTTTCCCGGCCTTCTCGAGCAAGTTCATCTGGGAAAAATCCACGGTTGCCAACAATGACTCCCAGAGTTTGGGCCATACTTTTTCCTCCTTTCGATGGGGATGAATCAATGTTTCCTTTCCTGGAGCCCTCTTGAGACTATATTACCACAGGTGGGTGTACTCTGCCATCTTTTTGGATGAGGACCTTGCGGTGGTGTGGTCTTTGTAGTATATGTGTCGGGAGAGGAGGTTTGAAGTATCCAGAACGTCCGTTCCCTTGTGTACATTGGTTTCCTGACCGGGCTTGGAACAGTGCTCCACGTTGTAGAGAGCTTCCTTCCCCCGCCAGTTCCCTTGCCTGGGGTCAAAATAGGACTTGCCAATGTGGTTACCCTTGTTGCGCTGTTTCTCCTTTCAGAGAAGGAAGCGTTTTGCGTTTCTTTGCTTCGCATTATCCTTGGGAGTCTCCTTTCTGGGACGTTTCTTGGGGTAACCTTCTTTTTGAGTTTTGGAGGTGGGGTAAGTAGTTTTGTGACGATGTGCCTTGCGCGGCGAAAGAATGTCTCTCCTCTTTGGGTGAGCATTATGGGAGCCCTTTTCCATAACTTTGGTCAATGGCTTGTGGCCTCTCTCTATATACAGAGCAGTGTTTTACTCTTCTACCTTCCTTTGCTTCTCCTCTTTGCCTTTCCTGCTGGAGCCTTCGTGG
>JBDIWL010000146.1:0-4256 GCA_039638315.1 Candidatus Caldatribacterium thermophilum
AAAGAGCGCTTTGGGGACGTTGACTGCATTATCTCCTGCGGCGATCTCCCAGAGTACTACCTTGATTTTGTGGTCTCTACACTCAATGTACCGCTCTTTTTTGTCCACGGGAACCACGATGCTCCCTCGGGAAAGGAATTCCTGGCCGGCGGAACGAATCTCGATGAAAGGGTCGTTTACTACCGAGGTGTGCTTTTTGCTGGTCTTGAGGGATGCTACTGGTACAATGGACACGCCCATCAGTACACCGAACGCGAAATGTACTGGAAGTACCTTCGTCTCTTGCCAAAACTCTACTGGGCTCGAATGAAACACGGAAGGTACCTTGATGTTCTTGTGACTCATGCTCCCCCTCGAGGAGTACATGAAGGACAAGATCTCCCTCACCGGGGATTCGCTACCTTTACACACCTCCTCCGAAAATACAGCCCAAAGTACCACCTCCATGGCCATGTGCACCTGTATAACGTCAACGAAAACCCTGTTGCAAGACTCTTCCAAACCTGGGTCGTCAACTGCTATGGATACCAGCTCATTGAAATCCCCGAAAACACATGTGGTACAATGGAAAAGGATTCTTGCCGGTGATGCAGGGTGTCTCAGTCGATTCTGCAAAAAAAGGAAGCACTTCTTGAGGAAATCAAGAAAGAGGTCGAGAGATGCACGCTGTGCCCTCTGGCAAAGAGCCGAACTCAAGTTGTTTTCGGCGAAGGAAATCCGGATGCTCTCATTATGTTCATTGGCGAGGCACCTGGTGAGGACGAAGATCGCACCGGGCGGCCTTTCGTGGGAAAGGCGGGACAGCTCCTGACAAAGATCCTCCTTTCTGTGGGTATACAGCGGGAAGAGGTGTACATAGCAAATATGGTGAAGTGTCGTCCTCCTGGAAACAGGACTCCCACTCTTGAAGAGGTTGCAACGTGTTTCCCATATCTCGAAGCACAAATCGCGATTGTGAACCCTTCCATTATCGTGACTCTTGGAAGCGTTTCGACCGGATACCTTCTTGAAACCAAAGAACCAATGAGTAAACTCCGGGGACAGTGGTTCGACTGGCGCGGTGGCAAGCGGATTTTCCCCATGTTCCATCCGAGCTTCCTCCTGCGCCATGAGTCGCGGGCCCCAGGTTCCCCCAAACACCTCACCTGGCTTGACATTCAGGAGGTAAAGCGGGTGTACGATCTCCTCCGGGAGAGCACCCGGTGAATATGATATAATAGCAACGAAATACTGAAAAGGGAGGGAGGTACATGAGCTACCTCGAATCCATCAAAGCATTCACTACCGAGCAAGTAGTGAAACTCATTGTGAACTCGTTGCGGAACGTTTCTGACGAGACCATCATCAAACTCACGTACCTTGCAGAAAAACTCACTCCCATAGAGTACTACCGGGACCAGATTCGGGGGCTCCGCCAAATGTTCGAAGAGAAACGCCCCCAGATTGTCCTCGCCCGGCGAGTACTCCAGGAAACACACCCTAATGTTCGGGAAAAGCTTATGGTGAACCTCATCGTCAAAAGCATTCTCCTTGGAGTCCCGAAGCGGCAAAAACTCGAGAAAGAGCTTGGCTGCCAGGTGCCGTTCTTCTTCGTCGTCAGCCCCACCATGCGGTGCAATCTCAACTGCTACGGGTGTTACGCTGGTCAGTACCGGAAAGAGAGCGACATGCCAATTGAGCTTCTTGACCGGATTTTTACCGAAGCGAAGGAAATGGGCATGCACTTTTTAACAATCTCCGGTGGCGAGCCTTTCATTCGTGAGGAACATCTGGACTTATTCGAAAAGCACAGTGATATTTGTTTCCAGGTTTATACGAATGGGACGCTCATCGACCGGGAAATGGCCAAGCGCCTGGCCCGTATGGGGAATGTCTATCCTGCCATAAGTGTTGAGGGCTACGAAGAAGAAACAGACGCACGACGTGGCAAGGGGACCTTCAAGAAGATCATGCAGGCTATGGAAGCGCTTCGGGACGAGGGAGTTCTCTTTGGCTTCTCTATTACCGCCACAAGGTACAACACGGAACTCGTCTCAAGCGATGCATTCATGGACTTTCTCATTAGCAAAGGATGCAGCTTTGGCTGGTACTTCACCTATGTCCCGGTAGGCAAAAAACCGGACACAAGCCTTATGCCTACTCCGGAGCAGCGAATCCACCTTCGGAACCAGGTTCACCGCCTCCGTTATGAGAAACCAATCTTCATTGGGGACTTCTGGAATGACGGTCCCTATGTTGGTGGGTGCATCGCTGGCGGACGGAGGTACTTCCACATCAACAACATGGGAGATGTTGAACCCTGTGTCTTTTGCCACTTCACCGTCGATAATATAAAGAACAAATCGCTCAAAGAGGTCATTGCCTCCCCCTTCTTCCGGGCTATTCAGGAACGCCAGCCCTATGATAACAATCTTATGCGACCTTGCATGCTCATCGATGTCCCAGAAGTTCTCCGGGAAGTCGTGGAAAAGTATGGAGCTCGACCAAGCCACGAAGGTGCAGAGAGCCTCGTCACAACCCTGAAGGACGAAATCGATGCCTACGCCCAGGCCTTCAAGAAGCTCGCCGACGAAATCTGGGAACGGGACTACAAAGGAACCATCTACTACAAGGATTACAAGAGCGAACGACAGGAATACCTCCGAAAACTCCAGGAGGAGGCAGAAAAGCACCGCAAGAAGGAAGAAGTCCGCGTATAGGAAAAGGCCCTCTCACGAGGGCCTTTTCCTCTGCAAAATTCGAAAACCAATATCCCTCCGATAGTACATACCCTCAAAACGAATGTGCGATACGGCCTCGTAAGCCCGGTGATAAGCTTCCTCAAGGTCCTTTCCGAAGGCACAGACGTTCAGTACTCGACCTCCATTAGTGTACCAATCACTACCCCTTCGAACGGTTCCCGCGTGGAAGAGGAGTACGCTATCCCCTGGAGCATTCGCAAAATTCTCAAGTCCTTCGATACGTTTTCCTCGCTCAAAGTTTCCGGGATACCCCTGGCTTGCAAGAACAACCCCAAGCATTGGTTCCTTGCAGACTTTCAGACGAACTTCATGAAGTCTTCCCTCCCAAATGGCTAAGCTCACCTCAAGCCAATCATTTTCCACTCGGGGGAGAACAACCTGGGCTTCCGGATCTCCCAGGCGAACGTTGAACTCAAGAACCCAGGGAGTTTTATCTTTCCCAATCATAAGCCCAAGATAGAGAACCCCTCGATAGTAAAGATTCTCGTGCTCTACACCTTCAAGAAACGGCACGAGAATCTCCTTCTCAATCCTTCGCAGTACCACATCGTCCACAATCGGAGCTGGGGAATACGCTCCCATTCCTCCCGTGTTTGGACCGATATCCCCCTCACCAACTTTCTTGTGGTCCTGAGAAGAGGGAAGAAAGAGATACGACCGCCCGTCAAAAAGGACCATAACGGTCGCCTCTTCGCCTTCCAAGAACTCCTCCACAACCACCCTTTCTCCCGAGGCCCCAAACCTCTTTTCCACCATGAGTTCCTGGATCGCAAAGGATGCTTCTTCAAAGTCCTGAGCAATGTACACCCCCTTCCCTGCGGCAAGACCGTCAGCCTTCACCACCACAGGAAAATCCTTCCTCCGCTGCAGTGCTTTGAGAGCCTCTTTGGGGTCATCGAAAATGGTAAAGGGTGCAGTAGGGATACCATACCGCCTCATAAACTCCTTTGCAAAAACCTTGCTTGACTCAAGGAGCGCTCCCCGCCTATCAGGACCGATGATGGCTCGCCTTTTGGCGCAGAAATAGTCCACAATCCCTGCAGCAAGGGGCGTCTCAGGACCAACAAGTACAAGATCGATGTCTTTTTCTTCAACAAAAGAAAGCATCTCCTCAAAGGAAGAGAGAACAACACATGTCCCAACAAGCTCCATACCTCCATTGCCTGGAACACAGAACACCTCTGTAACCTCAGGGCTTTGCGCTACTTTCCAGGCAATGCAATGCTCTCTACCACCGCTTCCGACAACCATAACGCGCATCCTACTCAATCCCTCCTGATAAAGACCTTTCTTCCACGAACTTCGAGCTTCCCCTCAAGAAAGAGCTTCACCGCCTGAGGGTAAATCTGGTGCTCGTACTTGAGAATTCGCTCAGCAAGGGTTTCAGGGGTATCGTCTTCAAAAACTGGACAAGTGGCTTGCAAGATGATTGGCCCAGTGTCCATTCCCTCATCCACAAAGTGGACAGTGCATCCACTTACCTTAACCCCGTATTCCACAGCCTGCCTCTGGGCT
>JBDIWL010000147.1:0-4222 GCA_039638315.1 Candidatus Caldatribacterium thermophilum
GCATCAAGGGTAAGGGTCACCACCTGGGGCTCAGTGCCCAAAGTCGCCACAAAAACCTCGGGTGGTGGGAGCACCGAAGCAACCCCTCCTCACGTCCTTTCTCCCTTTGTATCGTAGCAAAAAAGGGAAAAAAACGGAAGGGAAGAAGAAGCCCCGGTTCGTTTTTTCAGGTGAGGAGTTCTCCGATGCGTTGCGCTACTTTCTTCCCCGAAAGCACCATCCCCCCGAAAATGGGTCCCATCCGTGGTCCACCGTGGACCTCACACACTGCCATTCCAGAGACGAAAAGTCCCGGAAAGACCTCTCCCGTCCTTTCAACAACGAATCGTTCCGCCTCCTCGGCGTTCATGGGGAATTCGGTTTTCTTCTCAAGAAGGCCCCGCTTCACAAGAAGGGAGACGACATTCGCAGAATGCCCTGTCCCATCGACAACATAGGAGGCTTTTATGGTGATGGGGTCCACATGGAGTCCGAGCTTCCTCACTGGTCCCCAGTTCACCACGACACCGCAGACCTTTCCATTTTGCATGGCCACGTCTTCAACGCTCACGTTATTGAAAATGGTGGCCCCGGCTCTGGTGGCATGGTAGATGAGGGCAGAGGCAAAATGACAGGAGTCAACCACAAGGACATTCTCCCTGGTTTTGTACCGTATGTCGAGCTCCTTGAGGAAATCTTCAAGTTCCCTTTCAAGGACAATCTCGTTGCACATCATGCCCCCTCCCCAGATGCCTCCACCGGGGGCATTTCGCTCTTCAAATACCGCTACTTTGCGGTTTTTCTTTGCGAGCTCATAGGCAGCAACAAGGCCGCTTGGCCCAGCCCCCACAATGGCGACATCGAGTTCAAGGAGGCTCTCAAGCTTCTCGAAGAAACTCGCAAGAACGGCCCTGGAAATTTCCACATCCCTCACGCTCTCACGCTCCCTGAAAGAATGTTCCTCTGCTACTTTGGATTTTACCTTTGATGGAGCACCTCTTCCAAGAATTCCCTTGCCAAGCCTCGAGAAAGGTCTTCATGGCAGAATTGGTTGTAATAGTTTCGTAGACACTGGTAGCAGCTTGTTTCCTCACCACATTCACAGTGGGCAACATGGTACCAAGCAACTTCAAAGACCAGCGGGAGATTTTGCAGTACCTGCTGGACCAGTGCTGCACCTCCGGGAACGTCGTCAAAAAGCACGAGTGCCGGGATTGTGCTCCCAGGGTAAGGATACAAGGTACCGTTGATATCCCCGCGGGGTATACCCAGGGCTTTGCTTGCTCCCTCAAGGAGCGCATAGAGAACAGAAAGCCAGAGTTTTCTGTTCTGATGCTGGCTTGAGAATCGGTATGGGGTAAACTGCAACTCAAGGACATCGGTTACAAATTCGTAACCAAGATGGTACGTTTGTACTTGCTCTTTGCAAGGAGTACCCGAACGCGGGTCAGTGTGGATGGGTTCTCGCCTTTGCGCAAGGGATTGAGGTGCTGGCTCAGCCCATCCACACGTAAGGCAGATGCGGAAGCCCCGGCCTCCGATGCCGCTGTTGATAAGGGCGAGTTTGCCATGGCGGGAGTAACGGGCAGCTATACGAATATTTTTCCCAGAGAGGCTATCGACCAGAGTTAGTGGATCTGGTTCCTGCTCATATTCAGAAAAGTGCGGGCGGGTGACGTAGAAACGTTCCGGCCGGTTATCACCAGATTCATAGGTCTCTCGAGCAGCGATAAACCCAAACTCTGGGATAAGGAATTCTCCATGGAACCAGCGGGGGGATCTTGTGAGAGCATATCCGCACACAGCACAGTCTTTTATAGACAGTTCCTCCGTTGCACTGTAGTAACGTCCGCACTGGGGACAGATGGTGTACTTCTTGGTCTGCCAGTTTCTCCCTGGAATTCGGTAAAGGCCCGCACTTGTCCAGATGCGCTTTGCTGCCACAATCTGTCCACCTGGTGCGTACTCCGCTATGGCGATGCGAAGGTCTCTCTGGAGTTCCAGGCGAGAGGCTGCCCGATCTGGTACATGAGTGACCCGGAGTTCTACAACGTCAGTAGGAAAACCGTACTTGGGGAGGACATTACGTGCGCCCAAGAATCCTAAAAGCTCTCGAGTCTGTATGGTTTCGGCAACTTCCATATACCGTTCTGCTTCCCTGTACCTCCGTTCCTGAACTCTTTTCTGTTCGAGTTTTCGGTACAGGTCCAGGTCTTCTGTGATCTCCTGTGCAGCAAGGTCCAGAATGCCCCTTTTCTGGTCGTTCATAAGGTGTGTAAGCCATGCCCATTCGTGGATGCCAAAAGTGGCGTGGAGTTTCGGGGGCACAATCTCAAGGAGTGCCTCCATGACCTCCCTGGGTCTTTGGGCAGTGTATTCTTTGAGGAGTTCGGGGCCTGTGGGCTTTTCCTTGGGAACGAAGAAGTCTCCCACGGTAGCGAAAAGACGTTTGTGTGTATCTTTGGCCCAGCGGAAGAAGGCGGCAAAGAGCACAGAATGCATATGGCGACGGACGATTTTTTCGTTCTCAACAGTTATGACAGGTGGCGTAATGTGTCCCATGACAAGTTTTATAGGATTACTGTAGTGGCTGAGGTCATGGGAACGACGCTGAGCGAAGGTCAGAATTACTGCGGTTGTATCCGTACGCCTTCCGGCTCGACCTGCCCGCTGGAGGTAATTCGCGGTCGTGGGGGGAACGTTACACAGGAGGACGGTCTGGAGGCTTCCCAGGTCAACTCCCAGCTCAAAAGTGGTGGAACAGCTGAGGACATTGACTTCTCCACAGGCAAACTGGTTCTGGATTTTTCCTGCCTCTTCGGGACGCCACTGAGCAGTGTGTTCCTCAGCTTTAAGAGGGATAGGGAGGAGTTCAAGGTAGAGATGTTGGTAGTGGTTGTCTTCCTGAATAAGGTCATCGTACTGTATTTCCTCAAGCGTTCCCTCACAACCGTAGGTAGGACATACGCCGCGGAGATTCGTAGAGAAGACGGTTTGACAACGATTACAGCGGTAAAGGGGTGCTTTGCTGTATGCTGTGGGGACCCATTCCCAGAGACGGTAATCCAGGCGATGAACAATGCCTGCTTTGGGTCGATTTTCTGAGACAAGGTGGGATTGCCAGGATCCCCGGGGAGTTGTTAGGTGACGCCAGATTTCTCGAAGCACGTTCTGGGCAATGTGTAGGCACTCCTGACTGGAGAGGTTAGTGTGCCTCTTGAGGAAGCGGATTAGGAAATCCAGTCGGCGGTTATTCCCCTTTGTGGGAAGCCAACCGAAGATACCAGCCTGAGCATCTCCCTCCTTCTCTCGAACGAAGAATTCCCTTGCCCTTGGAGCAAAAACAGGATTGCGAGGGTCTACTCCCTCCGGGTACGTTACTACCCCCTGGCGTCGAAGGCTATCTAAGAGAATCCAGAACAGACTCCAGGCTTCTTCAGGCGACAGGTTCCAGGGTGGTTGCAAGAGTTCGGGTGGGGGAGACCATCGGGGCGGTTGAACAGGGCGAAAGGTGACAAGGCCCAAACCCTCAAGGCTAATGCGGTGGTCCAGAGCGATGAACTCTTGGGCAAGCCAGGTGCGGACTATTCGGATGCGCTCATCGTAACTTTGTTCCAGCGTAAAAAGGTCGGTATTTTCCGCTTCCCGTAGGACTCGTTCAACAAGGTCATTCAACCGCAGACGTCCAGTTCGTCCCGTCTCGTCCTCAAGGAGCGTCTTGAGAATGAGACGGCGGCGGAGGATGCGATTATAGGTCCGTTCCAAATAGGGGGCGAAAAAGGCAGCGTCCTGGCGGCTATCGGAGAAAACAAGGAGTTTACGACCCATATTCTCTTCTTCCTGAGGGATGAGCTGGTACAGCGTGGTGGCCAGAACACTTACAGGTGCGTCGCGGTTTGTTAAAAAACGGTACACGACACCTGCAGGGTTACGTGCTCCACAGGCAGGACAGTGGGTGAGGGTTTTTGCGAATCCTTGAGGATTGTGGAGGACACGGTGCACGCGGATTACCACCTGAGGGGAACAGGAGCACTCGCTGCACTGGTGTTCTGCGGGGGTGAGCCTGCCACACATAAGGCAAAGGAGATAGGGTCGGGTTTCTGCTTTTCCGGATTCTGGAAAGTTTTGTCCGGAGGCTATGGCTTCGTCTTCATCGACCGGTTGCGTCCCCTCAGTCAGAATGAAGTAGGACAGGAAAGGATTCTCCTCATCTTGGAGGGTTGGTTGAAGAAGGCGCTTCTCC
>JBDIWL010000148.1:0-4220 GCA_039638315.1 Candidatus Caldatribacterium thermophilum
ACGTGGAGGAAATCTTCACTGCAGTTGCCGAAATGAAGAAAATCCTGGGCAACGATTGGAAAAAGGTTCCTCCCTCAGCGCTCGGCGTATACGGATACTTCGACCGGCTGGCAACTGGTCTGAAGCAATTCATGGCAGGGGCGCGAAAGTTCAGCCTCGAACACATCAGTCGGGATGATATCTTCGCCCTCACGAAGGAAGCAGCAGAAGTGACAGGCATTCCATACGTCATGGACCTTGACAGGGAAGAGAGCTTGCGAATTCTTTTTGGCTAACCAAACAGGCTCCGGTGCCGGGCACCGGAGCCTGTTTCTCCATTCTTCAAGCAGTAGCCCGCATCGTAGGAGCCTCACGAAGAGCCCGATACGATGAAGCATTCCATGTGCATCCTGGGTCTGGCCCAAGGTAGTCGCCAAAGTACGCATATGCCCGGGCACGGCAACCCCCACATACTGCCCGAAACGCACACACCCCACAGTGTCCTCGATAGAGCGTACGGTCACGAAGTTCCTGAAGGACTCTTGAAGTGTCCCAGATTTCTTTCAGTGGTTTCTCAGGAATCCGACCCACAGGGATTGGCATGAAAACACAAGGGGTCACCGTACCATCAGGCTGCAAAGCGCAGTAGGCTCTCCCTGCCCCACATCCACCTACATACTCCGCACCCACACGGGCAAGCTTCCCCTCCGAAACCGAGTAATGTCCGGTGATAACGACACCTTCGGGGTTTTTCTCCACGCATTTCCTGCCGAACTGAGGACTGGTGCTGAAAACCTGGATTTTCCTCTCCATAAGACAATCGTAGAGGAATTCCAGCATCTCTTCTCGCTCCTCAGGACTTAAGTCCTCATCGAGAATCTCTCGACCTCGCCCTGTGGGGATAAAGTTGAAGACGTAGAACCGATGCACCCCAAGCTCCTGCACGAAACGGTAGAGTGCGGGTAAGTCTCGAAAGTTCCCTCGAGTCACCGTCGGAGCAACGCCAACAAAAAGACCAGCCCTTACGGCGTTCTCAATCCCCTTCACCGTTCTCTCCCAAAGACCTGGAATGCCTCGGAAACGATCGTGGTATTCAGGGTTCGAGCTCTCAAGGCTAATTTCCACGTACTGAATACCATGGTCCCTGAGCTTCTTACACATGTCCTCGGTGAGAAGGGTACCGTTCGTGGCGACAGAAAGGTATATTTCCTTCTCTGCAGCATACCGGGCAACAGTAAAGAATTCTGGGTCACAGAGTGGTTCTCCTCCAGAGAAAGCCAGAGTAGGAACGAAGTTCTCCTCAAGCTCATCGATGACCCGGAGGCGTTCCGTAAGGGAGAGCTGAGGGGTTTTTCTTCCAGCATTCTGGTAACAGTGACGGCACCTGAGATTGCAGAGGTTGGTAAAATTCCACACCACAAGAAGAGGACTGGCAAACTTCTGTGGACGCGTGGCACCATACTCAGCAACGCTCCGGGCAAGGTTAATAGTGGCTCGCCGGATGTTCCGGGGACCGAATACTTCCTGTACCAGGTACTCCTTCTTCCAGTGAAGGAGCATCCGAAGGATATCAATAGCAAGATATACGGGCAAAAAAGTCAACAATTCCAAAAAAGACAAATGCTTCTTCGGTTTACCATACCCCACGAGAATCTTCTCAAGCCGCACACTCCCATCGCGGGTTTTCTGGGTGACCCACCGGAAGAGAGCCCGAACAATCCAGAGATTGAGGTACCATCGTACCCTCTCAGGGTTCATCAAGTAGCGATTCATCATTTCACCCCCCTTATACATATTTTAGCAGGGTTTAGGGGGGATGAAATATAGGCCTTCAATACGCGTATAGCCTTCCGTATGGTCGAGTTGTTCGGGGGAAAATTTTCACAAACTCGTGACGACTCAAAGAAGGAAGCGCAAGACCAAGGTCACGAGCAAATTCCTGAAGGTAACCTACGACCTTTCCGAACTCCTCCTCTTCGGGAAGGTCTATACCAACCCCGGGACCAACCTGCGCGGGGGTTACCTTTCCCCGGACGAAAATTGCCCCTCCGTGCATTCCCGAAGCGACGAAATTCCCAACGGGTGATTTTCCCCGGGGAGTGGAAAGACCAAGAACCACCATGAGTCCCCCAGCCATGTACTCTCCAAGAAAATCTCCGCTCTCTCCACCGATAACAATAACCGGGTACTCATCCTCGTACGACTTCATGTGGATACCCACCCGGTACCCCACATTCCCCTGGACCCAGATTTTTCCTCCCCGCATAGAGAGGCCAAGGATATCCCGGGCATCGCCCCGGATGATGATTTTCCCGGCATTCATCGTATTTCCCACACCATCCTGGGCATTTCCCATAACCTCAAGAGTAGGGCCGTTAAGGAACATCCCCAAATCATCGCCGGGAATCCCCTGAATACGAATGTACCCTTCTCCAGAGAGCGCCCTTCCTAAATACCTGTGCCCACAAACACCCTCAAGGAGAATACGTCGGTGCCCCTGCTCCCACCACTCCTCAACAAGAGCATTCACTTCCCGGTAGTGTTTCCCCTGGCAACGCAGTACCTTCACACCTCAACACCAACCCCAAGAATCATATGCTTCCGGTACTCGGAAGGTAAGGCAACAAGGCTAAAATCGTCGTCCAGCAACCTCTTCTGAAAGGAAACAACAGGAACCCGTTCCCGAATGAGGTGTACAAAAATCCCTGCTCGTTCGATGTTTCCAACCAGAACGCACCCAATGAGTCGCTCCCCAGCAAGAACACATTTTCGGTACCGATTCTCCTCCTCACGCGCGAGAACCACAAAATCCCCTTCCGGCGGATTCACCACACCGCACGAAGCAAGGGCAAAGTCTCCAACTTCAAGGACGTTCATGGGAAGGCTCCCAGGGTACACCGCCTGTATACCAGCCATGTTCTTCCCTGCCACCTTCCCCTGACGCACAGCTTCAGGCCATATGGCTACGACCGTGCGTTCACCAGTGATGAGATGTCGAGTTTCGGCCACATCCCCAGCAGCAAAAACGCCACTGCAGGAGGTTTCCTGGTACTCACTAACGATAATGCCACGCCCAAGGCGGAGTCCCGAATCACGAAGCCAGTCGATAGATGGGCGCACTCCAACAGCCACAACCGCAAGGTCAGCTTCCACAAACATCCCGCTTTTCAGCTCTGCCCCGACAACACGTCCATTTCGCCCAACAAAAGCGTGTACCGTATCGCCAGTGATAACGTGAACACCGTGCCTTTCGAGGGCTTTCTCAAGGTACCTCGAACCAGTATCATCGAGCATGGCCTGGAGAAGACGTGGAGCAAGCTCAACGAGGGTTATCTGAAGGCCAAGGTCAAGGAAAGCCTCGCAGGTCTTCAGTCCAATAAATCCTCCACCTACGATGAGCACCTTTTTCCCCGAAACTCTGCGAAGATACTCCTGCAAAGCATCCACATCGCTTTTCCGCGTTAGCGTAAAGACACCTTCAAGTTCTGTCCCCACAATAGGGGGAACTATGGGGATACTCCCTGTGGCAATAAGCGCTTTCTCAAAAGTTACCTCGTCTCCAGAACTGAGCCTTACAACTCTCGCCCCTGGATCGATGTACACGGCCTTCGAGTTCCAAAGAACTTCCACATTCTGAGTGCGGATAGCCTCTCCCCAGTACGTGGCTTCAGCAACACGCCTTCCGAGAAGGTAGGTAATAAGGGGGCGGGAATACGGTCCTTCTTCCTCGCTTACTGCAAGGATCGTCCCTTGAGGGTCGTACGAGCGAATGCTCCGTGCCGCCCACCATCCAGCCACTGAGAAACCAACAATGAGGTACTTGACTCTTCTACTCATAGGTAAGCGCCTCGTTCGGACAATGAGCTACGCAAACCGGCACATCCTCTCCGCCGCAAAGGTCGCACTTGCTGATGACTTTCCTTTCCCGAGATTCCCGCTGGAGAACACCAAAAGGGCAACTCAAGATGCACATGCAACATCCAACGCATTTCTCCTGGTCACAGAGCACGGCCTGAGTCACCCCGTCTCTATACAGAGCTCCGGTCATGCAATTCTCAATGCATGGAGCCTCATGACAATGGCGGCACTGCAAAGCAAAGGAAACGTAACCTTCCTCCTCAACCCTCACCCTGGGAAGGGGACGAGGATTTTCACGCTGAAAAACCTTAAGGAGTGTACCGCTTTTTGAGTGACGCACAACACACATAATCTCACATAAACGGCATCCTATACAAAACTCC
>JBDIWL010000149.1:0-4211 GCA_039638315.1 Candidatus Caldatribacterium thermophilum
CAGAAATGAGGTACCCGTAGAGTGGACAAAATCTGTCGCTCGGGGTGATCGACTCCGTTTTACGGTGCTCCTTGTAGCAGACCAGGCACAGATTCGTCGTGAGGTTGAGGTTTAGGAGGGAAAAACGATGGTGGCAAAAGCACTATTCCTTGGGATTGATCTTGGTGGAACCAACACAAAAATTGCCCTCGTAGACAAGGATGGAGTCGTTCTTGAGCGAAGTGTCATTCCCACGAGGGCTATGCGAAGTCCTGAGGAAGTTCTCGATGACATTGCCCGTGAGGCCTTACAGCTTCGCCAGAGATTTGAAGCCCGGGGGTTCAAAGTATGGGCAGCAGGTGTAGGCATACCAGGACTCATTGACTGGAAAACGGGCGTCGGTATCCTCCTTCCAAACTTCCCCGGAAAGTGGCATGGTGTTCCGGTAAAGGAGTGGCTTGAGAAACGCCTTGGGGTTCCAGTCGCTGTAATCAACGACGTTCGGGCCATAACCCTTGCGGAAAAACGCTTCGGTGCAGGGAGAGAAGTCAACAGCATGGTTATGGTCGCCATTGGCACCGGCATCGGTGGTGGGGTCATTATTGATGGAGAGCTCTACATAGGGAAAGATGGGAGTGCTGGTGAATTTGGCCACATAACCGTGGAACCGAATGGGGTACGGTGCGGGTGTGGCAATCGGGGTTGTCTTGAAGCGTATGCTTCTGGTCCCGCCATGGTTGCTCAAGCACTACGCGCTCTCGTGCAGCAAAATGATACACTCATCCGCGACCTTGTTGGTGATGACCTAACGCGGGTAAATCCCAAAGTTATCGCTGAGGCAGCACAAAAAGGTGATAGCGTTGCCCTGGAAATTATTGAGCGAAGTGGAGCATACATTGGGCAAGCCCTCTCCTGTATCTGCGTCGTGGTGAATCCCGAAATGATTGTCATTGGGGGAGGTGTCGCCCAGGCAGGAGAACTCCTTTTTGAAAGCATCCGAAAGGGTTTGCGAGAACGGCTCTTTATGGTCCCAGTGGACACTATACAGTTTGTTCCTGCACAACTTGGTCTTGATGCGGGGGTTATCGGAACAGCAACGTGGGCTAAGGAACGCCTCGAGAAGGGGGTTATAGGATGAAACGAACTGTGCAGGTTGGGGTTATCGGAACCGGATTTATTGGCCCTGCTCATGTCGAGGCAGCTCGAAGAACGTTTCTTGCAGAAGTTGTGGCCATAGCAGATGTGAACGAAGAAATTGCCCGTCGCAAGGCTCAGGACCTTGCTGTGAGGTCCTTTTTTGGCGATTGGCGAAATCTCATCCACAGCGACGATGTGGAGGTTGTGCATATCTGCACGCCAAATAACCTGCACTACGCAATGGCAAAAGAAGCACTCCTTGCAGGAAAACATGTTATTTGCGAAAAGCCTCTTGCCATGAACCGAAGGGAAGCGGAAGAACTCGTAGAACTTGCAGAGAAAACCGGAAAAGTCCACGCTGTTCATTTCAATGTCCGCTTCTATCCCTTGGTTCGGGAAGCGCGAGAACTCATCCGCCAGGGGCAAGTCGGACGAATCTTTGCTATCCATGGTTCATACCTCCAGGACTGGCTCTTTTACGAGACGGACTATAACTGGCGCTTAGAACCCGAACTCAGCGGGCCATCGCGAGCAGTAGCCGATATCGGTTCCCACTGGCTGGACCTTGTGGAGTTCATCTCCGGCCAGAGAGTGGTAGAAGTTCTTGCCGATTTCGCTACTTTCCACAAGGTGCGAAAAAAGCCTCTAAAACCCGTTGAAACATATGCCGGGAAAATTCTGAAACCTGAGGACTACAGCGAGGTCCCCATTACCACCGAAGACTATGCCAGCGTCCTTCTCCACTTCGACCAGGGTGCTCATGGAGTCATGACGGTGAATCAGGTCGCAGCGGGAAGAAAAAACCGCATTACCTTTGAGATCGATGGCTCCTTATGTGCACTTTTTTGGGACTCAGAACACCCAAATGATCTCTGGATCGGAAGACGCGATAAAGCTAACGAAGTCCTTATGAAAGACCCATCTCTCGTCAGCGAGGCGACGCGCCGTATCATTTCCTTCCCTGGGGGTCATAATGAGGGATTTCCGGATACCTCAAAGCACCTTTTCAAGGAAGTGTATACAGCTATTCTTGAGGCAAAGCCTCAAGAGGAGTGGAATTTCCCAACCTTTACCGATGGACTGAGGGAGGTTGTACTCTGTGAGGCTATCCTTGAGAGTGCTCGTCGGGGAACGTGGGTTCGTGTTGAACAGGAGGGCTTACAATGAAACTTGGATTCATGACTGCTTGTCTTCCAGAAATGCATCTTGAGGACATCGTGGTGTGGGCCAGCCAAAACGGTTTCCAGATGCTTGAGGTTGCCTGCTGGCCGAAAGTGTACGAAAAACGGCGGTATGCGGGAACACAGCACATTGATGTGGAAAATTTGCAGGAAGAAGACGCTGCCCGCATTCGGGAACTTTTCGCACGGCACAATCTCGCCATTTCTTCACTGGGATACTACCCAAATAACCTCGACCCAAACCTGGAAAACCGCCGTTTCTACCATGAACATCTGAAAAAGGTCATCAAGGCGGCACAAATGCTTGGAGTACCTGTGGTGGGAACCTTCGTGGGCCGTGACCCAAAGATGAATGTGGAAGAAGCTCTTGAAGAGTTTGCTCGAGTCTTCCCGGACCTCGTGAAGTTTGCCGAGGACCATGGAGTAAAACTCGCCATTGAGAACTGTCCCATGCTCTATACAATTGACCGGTGGCCTGGGGGAACGAACCTTGCCACAACTCCTGCCATATGGGAACGAATGTTTGAGCTCATTCCTTCGCCATACTTTGGTCTGAATCTCGATCCTTCCCACCTCATCTGGCAGCAGGTTGATTACGTGCGAGCGGTATACGACTTTCGGGAGAAGATTTTTCACGTCCATGCTAAGGACACAAAGATTCTCTGGGATAAGCTGTACGAGGTGGGCATTTTCGGTTTTGGGTGGTATGTGGATAAAGTAGCAGGGACAGGGGATATCGACTGGTCCGCCTTCCTCACAGCCCTTTACGAGGTTGGGTACGATTATGTCGTGAGCATAGAGCATGAGGATAGGAGCTTTGAGAAAGATACGGCAAGTAAACTCCGAGGCATCCTCCTCGCCAAGCAACTCATCGGCCCGTACATCGTGTAAGGAAAAATTTGGAGCATTCCTCTCGTTCTTTGGGGCTCCCTCGCTATGAGGGAGCTTTTTCTTTTCCTGCAAAAGCTTTGTAAAAAATTTTTTGACCTTACTTGACAAAAGTGTACTCCCCCAGTACACTTTGAATAGTCGAAGAAGGTAAAAGAAAGGAGGTGCCCGAATGGAGAAGAAAGAAGAACTTGCGCAAGCAATAGGTGAAAATCAGCAACCCGAGGCATCTGCAGCGCCTCAAGTCTCACTTCAAGAAGAGGTCGAAAGATTGAAAACCGCACTTGAAGAGGAGAAACGGAGAGTCTCTGAGAAGGAGCAGCTCATCAGCGAATATCTGAACGATCTCAAAAGGGTTAAGGCAGATTTCGATAACTTTAGAAAGCGAGAGATGCTCTACAGGCAGCAGTTCGTGAAAACAGCAAATCGAGACCTCATCCTGAAAATTCTTCCCATTATTGACGACCTTGAGAAAGCTCTCCTCGAGGGTCAAAAAAACGAAGTCAATACGACATTCTTACAGGGTGTTGAACTCATATATCGGAAGTTCTTGAACGTCCTTGAAAAGGAAGGAGTACGGCCTATTGAGACGAAGGGACAAAAATTCGACCCCAAGTACCATGAAGCCATCGCCACTGTTTCTCTTCCAGGACAAGAAGATTTTGCGATTGTCGAGGAGGTGCGAAAAGGGTACCTCTACCATGACGAAGTCCTGCGCCCAGCGCAGGTAAAGGTCAATCGAGTTTCCCAAGAAAAAATGGCATGAAAGGAGGTTGAGGAGAATGCCTAAAGTCATTGGGATAGACCTGGGAACAACGAACTCGGTTGTTGCGTACCTTGAAGGAGGTCAGCCTGTCGTTATTCCGAATAAAGAAGGGTCACGCTTGACACCGTCTGTTGTAGCGTTTACAAAGCAAGGAGAAATCCTCGTAGGACAACTGGCTAAAAGACAGGCTATCACAAATCCCAAAAATACCATTTTTTCCATCAAACGGCTTATGGGTCGCCGTTACGACGACCCCGAGG
>JBDIWL010000150.1:0-4185 GCA_039638315.1 Candidatus Caldatribacterium thermophilum
TCTCTTTTTTCTTTGCAAAAGCGATACTCCATAATCGCTTCGTCAAGGCGCATATCGAGGAGTGCCGGAAGGAATACGAAAGAGAGGGTGTTCTCGTTGAGGCGATGGCTCTCCTTGAGGAAAAGGGAAAAGGGTTTACTGCAAGAGATGTCCCGTCACTTTTTGCGCCTTCCTACACATTTACGATTGCCGATGATACAATTACGGTGAAGACATTAAAGTCAGAAGTACTTCAAGCCCGGGTTCGTTGGGAAGGGGACAGGGTTATTGTGGTTGCAGCGGAAAACGAGTTCGTTCGACCTTTTTCACAATAGCGAGAGACATGCTTGGTATTGATACAGGTACCTATTCCCTGAAGTTTTGTTTAAGTGAGAAACGCGGTTCAGTTTTTGCAATCGAAAGGATTGGAGAACTTGTCACTTTTTCAGGGGAATCGGAGAACCCTGTCCTTTCACCTGTAGATGTACGCCTTTTTTTCCAGCGCAATCACCTTCCAAAAGAAGCGGTATTTTCCTTTTTCTATCCCCAGATGGTTTTGCAGCGCATAAATCTTCCAGAAATGTCTCCTGAGGAACTTGAAAACGCCCTCCAATGGGAGGCGCATTCCCTAATTCCTGGAGAAAAGAGCTTCCAGGTGAGCTGGAGTGTGCTTAAAAAGAGTAATGGAACCATGGATGTTCTCTTTACCGCTGTTCCCTCTCCCCCTGTAGAATCGTATGTGGATACCTTTGTGCAGGCGGGAATACGAGTGGAGGCCGTGGAACCTTATGTCATGAGCCTTACAAAGGGCTTCTTGAGTCTTCATCCGGAGTACTTCGAGAGCGCCTTTACCTTGGTTGATATTGGTTTTGAAAAAACGACCATTGTCTGCTTTGGGGACTGGAATATACTCCTTGCCCGAAACTTTGGTTGGGGCATGCGAAAGGTATGGAACGCCCTTCGAGAGAAGTTTCACCTCTCCCCAGTGGAGGTGTTTGAAGTTCTCCGCCGAAGTGAAGCTCCATACCAGCTCAGAGAAGCCGTGTTCTTGGTCTCCCAGGATCTTCTCCTTGAACTGAAACGCTCTTTTACCTTTTTTCAAGCAGAGTTTGGTGTCAGAGTTCTTGAAAGGATTTTTCTCTCTGGTGGTGGAGCACTCTGTGGTCCTCTTCGGGAATATTTAAGCCAAGGGCTTTCTCTCGGTTTCCAATCGCTGCGACCGTTGTCTCTCGAAGACAAAGAGCCCGTTCCTTCAGAACGATTCCTCACAGCGGTAGGGGCATCGTTATGGAAGTAAAGGTTCCGTACCAGGTTTCCCTGAACCTTTTGCCTCGAAAGTATATTGCACAGCGAACCCCAAATTGGATTCGGCTTTTCTTTATCGCTGTACTTTTGGTGCTCTCGTTCTTTTACTTCCTCTCCTATGGAGTGCTCAGCGTTCGAATTCAGGCTCTTGAGCAGGAAATTGGCGTACTGCGGCTTCAAGAGGGGCACCTTCGAGAGGAGGAGCAAAGACTGAGGAGGGTTCAGGAGGAAGTTGCCCGAATTGAGGGACGGGTTCGTCTCTTGGAGTCCCTTATCACGAGGGAAAGGGATTGGCTTCGATTTTTCGCGGTTCTTGGAGAAAACATGCCTGGAGATCTTGCACTTTCGGAAATTCAGTGTTCTGCTGAAAGAGTTGAATGCCGTGGCCGAGCGCAAACTGTTGCAAGCATTGCGGGGTTTATAAGTGGTCTTTCTCGACATTCTGAGCTTTTTACTACGGTTGAGTTTACCTCTCTTACTCTTGACCAGAATAACCTCTACGAGTTTGCGTTAACGATGGAGCTGAAACATCCATGAAGAGTGGCAGGCATTGGACGTTTTACCTTTTCCTTTGGGCGGGATGTCTCTTTGTCCTTTTTTATTTCGCGTTACTCCCTATGTGTGACCGACTGCGAAGTCTTGAGGGAGAGAAAACTCGGTTACGCAAGGAAATAGCTGCTCTACAGAGGAAGGTTATGGAACTTCGGGAGCTTGAGAGGAAGCTCCGAGATCTTGAAGACCTTGCTCGAACTCTTTCTCGTCGTCTTCCTGAGGAGAAAGATATCCCAGATCTCCTTGTTACTGTCGAAGACGCAGCCTTTCTCTCAGGTCTTGAGCTCCTTTCCTTGAAGCCAGAGCCATTACGTCCCCAGGAGGGATACACAGAGATACCTTTTTCTGGGTCAGTTCGTACCTCTTTTCAGAGTTTCCTGTTCTTTTTGAACTACCTTCGTCAGTCTCCTCGTCTTATCCAGGTTCAGGGATTTTCCTTCCGGAGTAGGGAGGGAGCTTTTCAGGTAGATTTCTCCCTTTCTACATACCTTCTTGGAGGAGAGAAAAGGCCGTGAAAGAACGAGAAGTCCTCTGGGTTATTCCCTTGGCCTTTGCCGTTGGAATTCTTGGTTTTCTAAGTCTTCGGGTTCTTGAGGTAATCCATATCGCTCCCTCCTTTGCCGAGGGAAGTGAGGGGAGACTCGTTTTTCCTCTCCCCAGGTCCTCCGAGGTTATACAAAGAAAGGTTTTCCTTGCTCCCCTTAAGGATGAGGAGATTGTTGGCTTGCGCGACGTGTTTTCCTTCGCACAGCCCTACGGAACGGTACAGGAGGAGATTCTCCCTCTCCCTGAGGAAACGTCGATTCCTCCCGATGTATCCGAAGAAGTGTCTCCTTCGATCACTCTTAAAGGTGTTGTTGTATCTCCGAAAAATCAGGTTGCTATAGTGGAGGTCGATGGGGAAATTTTCTTTCTTACCCCTGAGAAACCCTTGTCAGGGGAATTGCGGTTGGTTAAAGTAGACAAAAAGCGGGTTGTACTTACATATCGGGGGAGGGAATTCGTATTTTCACTCGAAGAGTAGCGTTCAGTGTGTTCCTCTTCCTAATAATAAGTATCCTTGCTTCTCCGGTATTGTCTCTTGAGCTTCGAGACCTCTTCTTTAGGGCTGATAGTAATGAGGTCAAGCTCACTTTTAAGTTTACTGCTCCCTGTACCTGGCGTGATGTTTCTCCTGACCCATACCATGTTGTCCTCGACGTTGCTGGGGCAAAAAGGGGTCTTCCATACGCCGAGCGTCCAATGCACATTGGTCCGGTGAAAAACGTCATCTTTCGGGAAATTGAGGGTAACCTCCGTATCTGGATAGAACTCAAGAATCCTGTACCTTACGAAATATACGATGAGGCGAATGGACGGCTTGTGAGTGTGCTTTTTAAGGGTCCTTTTGTTCCTTCTGCAGAAGAAGAACGATTCTCCTTCGACTTCCGGGATACTGATGTTAAGGACGTATTGCTTGCCCTTGCTAAGGCAAAGGGTGTGAACATTGTGGTGGATGACTCTGTTCAGGGAACCATAACACTTTCTTTTGAGAACCTCACCTTTGAGCAGGCTCTTGGGTACATTCTTACCATGAAGGGGCTTGGTCAGGTACGCCTGGGGGACAACATTATAGTAGCTGAGAAGAGTAGACTCGAAGAAAACTTTGGGCTCCTGAGGGTTCAGCGGTTTCCTCTCAAGAGCATAAGTCCTGAGAGGGCGAAGGAAATTGTGACTCTTATTGTTCCTCCAGAGCGTGTTGCTGTCGATGCTGAAGGTCGAGCGCTTGTTGTTCGGGGAAGGGAAGAGGAGTTTCAAAAAATTGCGGAGATTCTCGAAAAGGTAGATGTGGCTCTTGAGACAAAGGTCTTTTACCTTTCCAACAATATCTACGAGGATGAGGCACAGCTTCAAAAGATTCGGGAGCTTCTCAGGATTATTATTCCTGAGGAGGAAAGGGTAAATTACGATTTTACCCAGAAGGCTTTTGTTGTGCGAGGAACGAAGGAGGAAATGAAGGCTGTTGAAGAGCTCCTTGCCAATCTCGATCGAAAGCTTCCTCAGATTATGATTGACGCAAAACTTGTGGAAATTAACCGGGAAAAAATAAAGGACCTTGGCGTTACCTGGACTGTTGGTGGAAAGGAAGGAGAAATCACTTTTGGGGAACTGAGCCTTGGTGGCACCATGGAACGCCAGGACCTTGTGGAAATGACCATCAAGGCGCTTGAAAAGAAAAATCTTGCGAGGCTTGTAGGAAACCCGAGGATTTTGACGTTGAGTGGAAAAACAGCGACAATCCATGTGGGAGATTCTATTCCCTACCGTGATCTTGGGGTGGATGAGCAAGGGCGCCTTATTCCTGGAGAA
>JBDIWL010000151.1:0-4174 GCA_039638315.1 Candidatus Caldatribacterium thermophilum
TGGGGTGAAGTCGTAACAAGGTAGCCGTAGGGGAACCTGCGGCTGGATCACCTCCTTTCTAAGGAGTCCAGAGGGAAGTAGGCGGAATATTTTCTTTCCAGGGTGCAGAGAGTGGGCCTATAGCTCAGTTGGTGAGAGCGCACGCCTGATAAGCGTGAGGTCTCTGGTTCAAATCCAGATAGGCCCACCATTCTGTTTTTGTATGGGGATGTAGCTCAGCTGGGAGAGCGCCTCGTTCGCAACGAGGAGGTCACGGGTTCGAGTCCCGTCATCTCCACCAGTTTTTCTCCTCTGAAGTGGCTTCACCTGCTTGTGTGTTATACCCGCACTAAGGCATCCTCAAAAGAAGCTTTCCCTGCCAATCAAGAGGAACTCTTCGGCGGAGACGATCCGAAGGACTCCTTTGCTGGTCTTCACAGTGAGCGCCTGACTTGCTAAAAGCCAGTTAAGCGGTTTTTCCTCCTGGTCGGGGCGAGCCGACTTGAACGGCCGACCCCCTGCTCCCAAGGCAGGTGCGCTAACCAGGCTGCGCCACGCCCCGACGAAGAGGATTATAACAGAGCCTCTTCTCCCTTTTCAAGGACTTTTCTTAAGGAGAGTAATGATGTAGTCCCGCTCAGGATGGTAGACGACCTCTTCAGAAACCTTTGTAAACCTTCCGCGCTCAAGGAAGAGATCGTGGATGAGTTTTCCCGAAGGGTAAAAGTGCACGAGAAGAAGGTATCCCCCGTCCCGTAAATGTCGGAAGAATTTGTCTTCGAGGGAGAGGAGGATAGCCTTTCCACCAAGGTAGTAGAGAACCTCAGAGGCAAGGATAAGGTCAAATACGCCCTCAGGTTCGTCTCGAGTAATGTCCATTTTCTTGAGAGTTACGCAACCACCGTACTTTTTGAGTCGTTTCTGAGCTCGCTCAAGGGCAGTCTGGGAGATATCTATGCCTAAGACGTATTTCCCTCTCTCAAGGAGTAACTCAGTGAAGACACCTTCGCTTGTTCCCACCTCAAGAATAGAGGAGACATCATCTGGAATGGTCCGAAGGGTCTTTTCGTATTTTTCACGTTCGTAGGGGCTTTGTGCGTAATTCCAGGGGTCTTCTTTTTTACGGTACAGTTCTTCGAAATGTTCTTCGTTGAAGAACCAGGGAAGGAAAGGGAGAAAAGCTCGCCACAGGAGGTTGGCAAGGCGTGAAATAAGGCGCTTCCTCCAGCCTGTCAGCCCTCTATCCTTTGCGCCCTTCTTCATCCTGAGAGTAGAGTATAATATTTTCAACTTCCCCTCAAGGGGGTGGAGACATGCGCTACAGAAAGCTTGGCTGGACGGATCTTGAGCTTTCAGTCATCGGATTCGGTTCGTGGGCGCTTGGAGGCGGTGGTTGGCGGTACAGCTGGGGTCCCCAGGACGATAGGGAGTCCATCGATGCCATTCATCGGGCAGTAGACCTTGGGGTGAACTGGATCGACACCGCAGCGGTATATGGTCTTGGACACTCCGAGGAAATTGTTGGAAGAGCTATTCGTGGACTTGCAAAACGTCCTATTATCGCCACGAAGTGTGGACTTGTCTGGGACGAAAATGGCAATATTACGAATTGTCTGAAAAGGGAGAGCATTCGCAGGGAAGTTGAAGCGAGTCTCCGACGTTTGGGGGTTGACGTTATCGATCTTTACCAGATTCACTGGCCGATTCCTGATGCGGATATTGAAGAAGCTTGGGAAGAAATGAGTCGTCTCGTTAAAGAGGGTAAGGTCCGCTACATTGGGGTTTCGAACTTCAGTGTGGCTCAGATGGAACGCATCGCGCCTATACATCCCATTGCTTCGCTGCAGCCTCCCTACAGCATGCTCCGACGAGATGTCGAAAAGGAGATTCTTCCTTATTGTGCCGCAAACAGCATAGGGGTTATTGTATATAGCCCGATGCAGAAAGGCCTTCTTACTGGAAAGGTGACTAAGGAATGGGTTGCGAGTCTCCCACCTGACGATCATCGCCGAAATGACCCCATGTTTCAAGAGCCGCAGCTTAGTCTCAACGTGGAGCTTGCCGAAAGGCTCCGGGAAATTGGGGCAAAGCATGGGAAAACTCCTGCCCAGGTTGCAGTGGCCTGGGTTTTGCGCCGGCAGGAAGTCACTTCGGCCATTGTAGGCATTCGTCGTCCCTCACAGATTGAGGAGATCGTTCCTGCAGGTGATTGGGATCTCCCCGAGGAAGATGTTCAAGTGATTGAGCAGCTTCTTGCCGAGAGGGAGACAAAGCTCAAAAGTCTCTAAATGTGCCTGAGTGGGTGGGATACCCCACCCACTCAGGATGCTTGCTCTTTCCACGAAGGACTTATGCAAAGAGCAAAGTGCAGGAATCCTCAGCCATCCTTAATACCTTGTACCATCTCATTCTCTTCTTTTGGGGCGGTTCTTTCCCATATGACGGTTTTCGCTTCGAGGTGTATCTTTCTGTTCTCCTTTGTATCAAGAATGTCAACGAGAAAAGGAATAAGGCTTTCCTTTTCTATGAGAGCTCTCAGGGTTTCTCTGCCATCCGTTTCTATGTGAATCCAGAGCGCCCTTCGACCAAAACGGATTTCTTCGTCGGGGATAGAGATAGTCACCTCCCGTCCTTCCTCGTCCTTCTCTTTCCACATGAACCCTTTTTCGAGATTCCCTTGGCTTAAAAGGAGAAGCGAGGCGTACGTGCTTTGACTTGCTGTGATTGGCCCAAGGAAAGCGGCGAAAGCGGGTTTGGTGAGGAGGAGCGGGAGAAGCGCTGAGAACCACTCATCTTCTTCGGTTGTGAGGGTGGTGGAGAATTCTTCCTCTCCAAGGACACAGGTTAGAGAAACTTTCTGCTTCCCTGGTTCGTGGGAGGAAAGGGAGAGCGAAAAGGTGCCTTCAGTGGTAGATGTGGCTTCTTCAACGCGAAGAGAATAGGTGACAGAAGAAATGCCACGGAAAGAAACACACGATGCTCCGAGTACAACACACAAGGCCATAAGACTCAAGATGGTAAACCGCACTCTTTGCAACTTTCCCCCCTCCTTTTCCTCATGCCAGAGCACTTTCAATAAGGAGAATGCTCAGGACAACAAAGAGGCCTGATAGGGCGATTTTTGAAGCAAGGACGTTCTTTCTCCCAAACTCCACTAACGCCTTAGACTGGCTGCCAAAAAATACGCTCAAAAAGACAGCAACAAGAGGAATTATGAAGAACGCATTGTAAAACACAAGGTATCCAAAAGCCTTAAGGCGGTATTCAGCTACTTCTTTAGCGATGTACATGATGGTGGGGAGGTATACCTGGCCGGTGCAACCAGCTTCGAGGATAGATACTGCAAATCCACTTACAATGGCGGCAGCAAAGAGCCTGCGCTTGGAAAAACTCTCTTTGAGGTACTGATTGATTTTCACCCGCAATCCCTTTGGAAGACCAAGGGTCATACCTGTTTCTTTTCGTTCCTTCCAGTACATGATGGCGTCGCGCACACTGAAAAAGGCGAAAACAAGAAGCAACAGGGCCATGGCACCGTATACGATTCGGGAAACAATTCGATATGCTCCAAGCGTCTGCCAGACCTGAAAAATGCCTAATCCAAGAAGGAGGTACGTCACAAACACGGCTACAGTGTAGGTAACGCCGATTTCCATTATCCTCTGGCGGGAATGTCCAAGGACAAAAAGGAGGTTCACCATGAAGACAATTGTAGCAAAGGCACAGGGGTTCAGGCCGTCGAGGAATCCTGCGCCAGCAACCACCCAGGGAGTGAACCCCCGAAATCGAGAGAAAACAAGCTCCTTGGCCCCTTCTGAGAGCCAAGGAGCTTGAGTAGGTCTTGGCGCTTTCAGGGTTTTCTCAATGAGTTGTTCCAGAAGCGTGGTGATGCGTTCTGGACTTTCCGTGGCGACGTATCCAGCATCGGAGAAAATTTCAACCGAGGTCTTTTCCTGCACTTTCCAGTGTTCCTCAAGGAGAACGAGTTTCTCATAGTTTTTTGAGAGCGTGTAGTCGAGGTACACTACTTTGATTTTATCCGCGTATCGCTCGAAAACAGGGGGAGTGACCTTCTCTTTGAGTTCTCGACATACGGGGCAACGGGAAGAGTAGAAGAAGAGGAACACCGGTTTTTCTTCAACTGTCACTGTTTCAGTGAAGTCGTCCGGAAGCGTATCCCTCGCGATGAAGCGTA
>JBDIWL010000152.1:0-4139 GCA_039638315.1 Candidatus Caldatribacterium thermophilum
AAGGATATCCTGTGGGAATGCGGACAGTGCCGTGGTGATGGAAGCGGAAAACACCCCTGAGGTGGTCCTGGGCGGCACCTCTTCCAGTGAAACCAATAGTGTACCTGAGGCAGAGGACACCTGTACGGCACCCCTTCCACCTTCTTTGGACGGAGCTGCAAGTACCCCTGAGGTGGTCCTGGGCGAAGCTTCTCCATTAGCTGAGGAAGTGGATTCGAGCGCCTTCTCTGCGGAAGTGCCAGCTTCCGCTGAGAGCAGTACCCCGTCTCCTGAGGAACAAGACACAGCTCCCCTCTTGCAAAGAGAATCAGAGCGTGTGGCGTTTCTGCCTGAGCCTAAAAAGGACCAGGCTCAGAACGACACGCTGTCTTTTGAGGAGAACACGGCGCAGTCCCTTGCTCTGGTGCGAGATGCAAAAGGGTTTTCCCCGCAGGAAACTACTTCGGTTACGGTAAAGGACTTCGCGAAGGTCTTTGAAGAGGTCCTCAAGGGTGTTTCAGAGGTCAAGGGGCGCAAGGAGGTTGTCCTCCGCCTTGAGCCAGAGCACCTTGGGTCCATCGTGGTTCGCCTCGAGGACCAGGGAGGGAAAATCCACTGCATCTGGGAAGTGGCCAATCCCGAAACCAGAGCGCTTCTTGTGAAGTACCTGCCGATTCTTGAGGCCCATCTCGGTGCCCAGGGGATGTTTTTCGAGCATTTCCTTGGGGATGGCAGCAACGCATACTCCTTCTGGGGTGGCTTCTGGTCGCAGGTTCCGGGGGGCAACCAGGATGAGGAAGTACCCCCTGAGGATTTTGAGGTTTCCCAGGTGAATTTCCTCGTATAGGGGGTGAGGGAGATGGCTCCGGTTTCTGGAGTACAAGGTGTGTCTTTAGGGAGTACCGCGGAAACGACGGCAGCAAGGCATCGAACAACGCTTGATAAGTACGCCTTTTTGAAGCTCCTTGTGTACCAGCTCCGGTACCAGAATCCCTTGGAGCCCCTGGGGGATCAGGAGCTGGCAACGCAGCTTGCCCAGTTCTCAACCCTTGAAGGCATCCAGAACCTGAATAAGAGCATGGTCGCCCTCCTCCTTGTGCAGGCGGGGAACCTCATCGGGAAAACGGTGGTCCTCAAAGACGGTACGGAGGGAGTGGTTTCTGGGGTTACCCTTCGGGATGACGCTGTGTACCTTCTTCTGGGAGAGGCGGCGTATCCGGTAACTGACCTTGTGGGGGTTGAGGGGACGTGATAGAACGGCTTAGAGGAATCTCTGAGGGCCCAAAGGGTTTTTCCCCACAGCAGAAGAGTGCCCCGTCCTTTGAGGCGTTCCTCAAGGAGGAACTGACCTTTTCACTCCACGCGCGACGACGACTTGAGGAACGGGCCATTTCCCTTTCTGAAGCAATGCGGGAAAAGCTCGAGGAAGGCCTTCGAACCCTTGAGGCAAAGGGTGGAAAGACGTCCCTCATCGTCGTCGATGGGGTGGCCTTTGTGGTGAACGTGCCCGAGCGCACAGTGATTACCTGTGTGGACAACGAGAACCGGGTGTTCACCCATATCGATTCTGCGCTTTTCTTGAGTACAGCAAGCCGGTCCGCGGAGTCGGGGGCTTGCGGAAAGGAGGTTCAAAGGCCATGATGCGCTCGCTCTTTTCCGGGGTTTCCGGTCTTAAAAACCACCAGACCCGGATGGACGTGATTGGGAACAATATCGCCAATGTCAACACCGTGGCCTTTAAGGCAAGCCGGGTGACCTTTGAGGACATCTTGAGCCAGACCATAGAGGGTGCCCGGAGTCCCCAGGCAGGGGGAGCAGGGGGTGTGAACCCCAAGCAGGTTGGTCTTGGAGTGCGGATAAGCAGTATCGATACCCTCTTCACCCAGGGAGGCCTGCAGACTACCGACAACCCCACGGACTTCGCCATCCAGGGTGATGGGTTCTTTGTGGTGAGCGATGGTCGGCAAGTGTACTATACGCGGGATGGGGCTTTTAAGCTCTCCGCCGATGGGTCACTGGTGAATTCAGGGGGATTCCGGGTGCAGGGGTGGCTTGCCGATGCCAACGGGGTTATTGATACCACAAAAGCCCTGCAGGATATTTACATTCCCCTTGGAACGCAGATGAAGCCAAAAGCCACTGAAAACATCACTTTTGAGGGGAACCTCGATGCCAATGCTCAAAATGGCGCTACCTGGATAACCAGTGCTCAGGTGTACGATTCCCTGGGTAACGTGCACACCCTGACCATCACGTTCACAAAGAATGGTACAAACACCTGGAATTGGGAAGCAACCCTTGATGGTGGTGGATCCCCGGGAGGTTCAGGGACGGTGAGCTTTGGTAATGATGGCCTTGTGACTTCTGGTGGCAGTGGAACGGCAACGTTCACTATTCCTGGAGCAAATCCCTTGAACCTCACCATCGATTTCTCGGCGCTCACGCAATTTGGCGGGAACCCTTCAGCTTACATCAGTTACCAGGATGGGTATGCGGCGGGGTCACTTGATATGGTGACCACAGACTCAAATGGTGTTATTACGGGAATTTTCACTAACGGCCAGTCCAAACCCCTGGCCCAGATTGCTCTGGCGACTTTCCCGAATCCTCAGGGCCTCCTGAAGCAGGGTGGCAATCTCTACCAGATTTCGAATAACTCAGGACTCCCAAGCATTGGTCCAGCGAACTCTGGAGGGAGAGGGAGCATTGCCGTTGGGGCCCTGGAGATGTCCAATGTCGACTTAGCCCAGGAATTCACGAATATGATTGTGACACAGCGCGGGTTCCAGGCGAATTCCCGGGTGATCACCACCTCTGATGAGATGCTCCAGGACCTCATCAACATCAAGAGGTAGTGCATGGGGGAGGGTCATCCTCCCCCTCTGGGGGTGAGAAGGAGTGATTGAGCTCACCAGGCTCAACGGTTCGGTGTTTGTCCTCAATGCGGATCTCATTGAGACCATTGAGGCAACGCCGGACACAGTGATTTCCCTGGTTACCGGGAAAAAGTACGTCGTACGGGAGAAGGTTGCCGAAGTCATCGACCGGATTGTAGAATTCCGAAGGAAAACCGGGGTGGGGAAAATCCTCATCGGGAACCTTGAGAAGGGAACGGAGGAGTGAGCCATGGACATAGCAACCCTTGCGGGATTGGGTATCGGAATTGTTCTTGTCTTCTGGGGGATGCTGAGCTCGGCAGGAGGTAACATGCAGATATACATCAACATCCCCTCCATTCTCATCACCGGTGGTGGAACGCTTGCGGCAACGATGATCAGCTTCCGCCTCAACCAAGTCATGAAGGCTATGAAGCTCTTCCAGATTGCCATGCAGGAGAAGCTCCCTGACCCTTCAGAAATCATCGGGACCCTGGTGGCCCTTGCCGAAAAAGCTCGAAAAGAGGGACTCCTCGCCCTTGAAGAGGAAGCCGACCGGTTCAATGACCCTTTCTTCAAGAAGGGAATCCAGCTTGTGGTGGATGGAACAGACCCTCAGCTCCTCAAAAGCATCATGGAAACGGAACTCCTCTTCATGGAGGAGCGGCACAAAACAGGACGAGCGGTTTTTGAAACCATGGCAAGCTTTGCCCCGGCCTTTGGACTCATCGGGACCCTTATTGGTCTTGTCGCCATGCTCGTTCACCTTGATGACCCGAAGAAAGTTGGACCAGGAATGGCTGTAGCGCTTCTCACGACGCTCTATGGAGCGCTCATTGCGAACCTCTTCTGCCTTCCGGTAGCCAATAAGCTGAAACTCCGGAGTGCTCAGGAAGTCCTCCTCAAAGAGGTCATCATCGAGGGGATTCTCTCTATCCAGGCGGGAGATAACCCAAGGATTGTGGAGGAGAAACTCAAGTCCTTCTTCGCTCCAGAGGTTCGGGAGCAGTTTGAACGGGAGCGGGAAGGGCAGGAACGGGTCATTCCCCTTCGGAGAACGAAAGAGGCCTGAGGTGAGAGGGTATGCCCAGAAAGCGTGAGGAAGAGGTTCCACCTGGTGCACCCCTCTGGTCCCTGACGTATGGCGACTTTATGTCACTACTTCTCTGCTTTTTCGTTTTGCTCTTTGCCCTCTCTACCATTGATGTTGCCCGGTTTAAGGAAATCGTATCCTCCATCCAGGGAGCCCTGGGCGTCCTCGAGGGAGGGCCCCGAGTGTTCCAT
>JBDIWL010000153.1:0-4132 GCA_039638315.1 Candidatus Caldatribacterium thermophilum
CTCAAGGGCTCAACTACGAAAAAAATCCAGAAGGTCACTTCTGAGGATTCCTGTACAGCACCCCTTGCGTACCTCCTCCGACCCCAAGAGGGGCTCTTTGTTGCTCCTCTTGAGTGGGGAGAAACCCTCTATGGCTTCATTGTCGCATCCCTTCCCCTTCCCTTCCTTGAAGACGAGGAAGAAGAAATGCTCTTTCTCGAGCTCTCCCAGGATCTCTCCTTTGCCCTCTACAGCATCGACCTTGAGAAAGCCCGCGAGGAAGCGCAAAGGATCCTCGAAGCCAGTGAGGAGAAATTCCGAACCCTCGCCGAATCGTTGCCTGTAGCCGTACTCATTCGAACACAGGGGAGGTGGGTGTACGCCAACCCCTTCTTTGAGACCCTCACCGGGTACACACCCAAAGAACTCATACAGAACGACCTCTGGCAGGAAATCTCTCAAGATGGAGCCACCATCATTGCCCAGTGGGAGCACGGGTTAGGTTCTGCTCCCTTCGAACGGGAGTTCACCCTGGTAACCTCGGGTGGACAAACGAAATGGGTTCTTGCCCGTTTCACCCCCGTACAGTACGAGGAAAAAGAGGCGCTCCTTGTGCTCCTTCTTGACCTTACCGAGCGAAAGCTTGCTGAAGAACGCATTCGGTACCTCACTTTCCACGACGTTCTCACTGGGCTCTACAATCGGACCTTTTTCGAGCAAGAAGCCAGTCGCCTCGATACCCCAGAGAACCTCCCCCTGAGCGTCATCATGGGGGACCTGAATGGTCTCAAACTCGTGAACGACACCTTTGGCCATGCCATGGGGGATGAGCTCCTCCGCCAGGCAGCCCGGATCCTTGAGCGGGTATGCGGAAACCGCGGGGTTATCGCTCGACTCGGCGGAGATGAATTCATCGTACTTCTCCCCCGTACTTCAAGTTCAGAAGTACAGGCCCTTGGAGAACAGATTCAGAAGGAGTTTCAGGAAGCCCGGATCGAATCCATTCCCCTGAGCATTTCCCTTGGTTACGGCACAAAGGTGGCTCCTGAACAGCCCCTTGATGAGGTCCTGCGTATTGCAGAGAACTGGATGTACCAGCGGAAACTCACCGAAAGCTTGAGTTTCCACAATCAGGTGCTCCAGGCTTTTAGGGCATCTCTTCGGGCTGTAACCCAGGAAACGGAAGAGCACTCTCAGCGCATTCGAAACCTGGCCCTGCAGCTTGGGAAGGCCCTGGGACTCTCCCAACGAGAGCTTGACGAACTCAGTCTCCTTGCCGAATTCCACGATATTGGGAAAATTGCCATCCCCCAAAGTGTCCTTGAAAAACCTGGGCCCCTTGATGAAGAGGAATGGGCCATTGTGAAGAAGCATCCAGAAATAGGATTCCGCATCACCCAGTCTATCTGGGAACTCTCATCCATCGCTAACTATATCCTCTTCCATCATGAACGCTTTGACGGCACAGGGTACCCGAGGGGCCTCAAGGGTGAGGACATTCCTCTTCTTTCCCGCATTATCGCAATATGTGATGCCTACGACGTCATGGTCACCGGCCGACCGTACCGAAAGGCGAGGACGAAAGAAGAAGCCCTTGCAGAGCTCAAACGCTGCAGCGGAACACAATTTGACCCTCGCATTGTTGAAGCTTTCATTGCAATTCTTGAGGAATCCTCAACGCCTCACCAGGGAACTGTAAGCAACGAAGCATAGCCCTCTCCTTGACTGCATCACGAGAACGTGCTACGTTCTCCTTTGTGGCTTTTTTTAGGAATTCCGAAGAGAAGGACCAAGGAGGTTATTCCACATGCACGGACCACTCATGTTCTATGAACAATGGGTTGACGAACCCTGGGACTTTTTCAAGGTCGTTGCCTCTCTTCTGTACTGCTTCTGGGTATATCAGACCTGCATTGCACTACGAGGTTTCTTCCCTCCTCAGCCCCTTCCCAAGGCACGAACCTTCCGGAGATTTGCCGTCCTTATCCCTGCCCACAATGAAGAGAAAGTCATCCACTCCCTCCTTGAGAGCCTCAAGCAACAGGATTACCCAAAGGAACTCTTCGACATTTACGTCGCCTGCGATTCCTGTACCGACCGGACCAAAGATATCGCCCAAGCCTGTGGCGCCTTTGTCCTCGAACGACACGACCCCAAACGCCCTGGAAAAACGCACAATGTTGGCTGGGCACTCACCCAAATCCCTCTTGAACGTTACGATGCTGTGGCCATGTTCGATGCTGATAACGTGGTCCATCCTTCGTTTCTCTCTCGCATGAACGACTACCTTGAAGCTCACCAAGATGCTGAGGTCATCCAGGGATACCTTGAGACGAAAAATCCGAACCATTCCTGGCTCACGAGAATGTATGCCCTCGCGTACTGGTATGCCAACCGTTTCTGGCAGCTTGCTCGTGCAAATTGGGGATTGTCGGCTACCTTAGGCGGCACAGGGCTTGTAGTACGGACTTCATGCCTCTTTCGTTTGGGATGGAACCTGAAAAGCCTCACCGAGGATTTGGAGTTCAGCGTCCAGGTGGTCCTTTCGGGGGGAAAGGTCCACTGGAATGAGTGGGCCATAACCTACGATGAGAAACCATCTCATTACGCCTCAAGCCACCGCCAGCGGACTCGCTGGATGCAGGGGCACTTCTTCGTTCTCTGGCGATATGGGTGGAAGCTCCTCTTGAAATTCCTCCTTACAGGAAGACTCCTGTACCTCGATTACTTCCTCTATTGCTTCACGCCTCTAAGCATTATCTTGACTGTGGTCCTTTTAGTCTTTGGGACTTTCGGTAGAGGCCCACACAGTGCCTCGCTACTTGCCAATCTCTACCTCTGGATTCCTGTAGCTTTCCTGCAGAGCGCATATCAGATTGTCCTTGGCCCTTCTCTGCGAAAAGGCCGGGTTACCTTCGAGTACCTCCCATACCTTGTCCTCTACACCTTCTATGGATTCACCTGGATTCCCATAGTCTTCTGGGGCCTTTTCGTCTCCTGGAACCAAAAGCGCTGGGTGAGGACGGAACACACCTGCAGCGTCTCTATTAAAGAGCTCCTCCGAGAGTCTTCGCCTGTACAATGAAAAGGGCCGCTTTCGCGGCCCGGCTTTCTACCCTTTCACTGCACCCATGGTGAGGCCACGCACGATGTAACGCTGCACGGTGAGGGCAAGGAGAGTCGGCGGGAGAATGGCAAGAAGAAGCCTCGTTGAGACGTACCAGAATTGCACTCCCTGGGTATGTTCTGTTCCCGCGATGACAATGGTCATCGGCGTGGCGTGCTTGTACGTTAAAACGAGGGCAAAAAGGAATTCGTTCCAGGCGAAGGAGAAGCAAATAATAACCGTAGCGACAAGGGCTGGAGCGGCAAGAGGAAGAGCGATCCTCCAGAACGCCTCAAAACGGGAACACCCATCAACGAGAGCAGCCTCCTCAAGCTCCACCGGGAGTTCCCGAAACATGTCCTTCATGATGAGGACCGCAAAGGGCATAGCAAAAGTGGTATTCACAAGAACAAGGGCAATTCGTGTGTCAAGGAGCCCAAGAGACTTCATGAGGAGAAAGAAAGGAATGACAGTTGCAGCTGGAGGAAGGAAGCGCTGCGAGAGGAACCAGAAGGCCATGCTCTGGTTACGCCACTTCACGTATCTGTATCGGGCAAGACCATACCCCGCAAAGGTCCCAAGCATCACCGCAAGGAGCGAAGCAAAAACGGCGATAATGACACTATTTGTGATACCCCGAAGAATTTCCGGACCCCGCTGGGTAAACTCAGTCTGCCAGTTACTCAGGGTAGGCGTGAACTGGAGCCAGGGAATGCTGCTCAAGCGGAAAACGTCGGCTGGTTTTTTGAAAGAGGTGATGACCGTCCAGTAGAAGGGGAAGAGCACCCACAAAAGAGCAATAACTACCACAACCCACACGAGAACCTCAGTCACAAGGGATCCCTTACGCCTTCGCATAGTACTCTCTCCTCATTCGTAGAGTTCCCGGTATCTTCGGAAGAACAAGAGCCCAATAACCATGGTGATAGCAAGGAGAAAGTAGGCCATGGCACTGGCATATCCAAGGTCGAAATTGCGAAGTCCCTGGGTGTAGATGTAGAAGGTAAGGGTTCGCGTTGCCGTTCCTGGACCACCGCTGGTGAGACT
>JBDIWL010000154.1:0-4076 GCA_039638315.1 Candidatus Caldatribacterium thermophilum
ACGTCTATGAGCATACTCACCACACCGGAAACCCCTGGAATCTGGCGAATGTACGCAAGGGGTATGGGATCGTGGTTTTCTCCGTACCAGCGAAAAACGATTTTCCACATGCCTTTGACCCCCTATCGTTCGATTTTTGAAGAGACCATGCCTTTCGCAAACCGCTCAATTTCTTCAAAGCGCAGCACTCCAAAATCCCCCAAAACGGTGTGCTTGAGGCACAGGGCTGCCAGGGCAAAGGTAAGGCGCTCTTTTAAAGGGAGACCCCTGAGTGTACCAAAGATGAATCCCCCGGTAAAACAATCTCCCCCACCGATGCCCTCGACAATCTCCACTTCCTGTGGCCCCTCGGAGTACACTTCACCCTTCTCATACACCATGGCACTAACCCGGTTCACGCGGGCAGAAGTTCCTTCTCGGCGGGTGATAACCACAGTCCGTATCCCATAACGTTCTGCAAGTGACGCAGCTATAGCCAGGGGTTCTTCCTCCGTAACGCCGAAAACACGGCACAGGTGGGATACATTGCCAATAAGGATATCAATACAGGGGAGCAGGGGGACAAGCGTTGCCTGTGCTTCTTCTGGGCTCCAGAGGGTCTCCCGGTAGTTCACATCGAGGCTTGTGGTAAGACCTCGCTGCTTCGCTACTTGCAGTGCCTCACAGAGAATCGCCGGGAGTTCACCACCCAAAGCAGGGGTAATACCTGAGGTGTGGAACCACACTGCATCCTCAAGAATACGTCCCCAGGGAAAGTCCTCTCTTTTTGCTGTAGCGAAGCTTGAGTATTTCCTATCGTATACCACCTTTCCAGGACGACACGCCACACCCCGCTCGAAAAAGTACACCCCCAGACGCTCTCCCCCAAACACAATGTGTTCCACGCCCACGCCAAAACGACGGAGATGCCACAGAGCCGCCTCGCCAAGGGGATTCTGAGGAAGCCTCGTCACAAAGGAGGTGGCAATCCCCATTTGCGCGAGAAAGGCACAAACGTTAGCTTCTGTCCCACCGTAGGTAGCTTCAAAGGTTTCTGCCTGAACAAGGCGGGTAAACCCAGGTGGTGTAAGACGGAGCATGATTTCTCCAAAAGCCACGACTTTCATAGGCCATCCCCTTTCTTTTGTATGCTACCATACTAAAGTACAAAAAGCAAGGAGTGCAACCCTCTTGACACCATACCCATCTTCTCCTATTCTGGAAAAGAAATTTAGACGTCGAAATAAGTGGTGACCATGGCGAACAGCGAGAAAGAATCCTTGCACGCCCTTTTCCTTCAGGTTCTCCGCTACCACTTCATCAGGTACCACCATCTCCTCGGGCAAATAGGCCTCCACCGAGGACAACCCCTTGTCCTTGCGCTTCTCTGGGAAAAGGACGGGCGAACCCAGGGAGAAATCGCCGAAGCCCTCTATCTTCGCCCCGCAACGGTGACGGTTGTTCTGCGCCGCATGGAAAAGGCAGGACTGTTGCGGCGAAAGAACGACCCTGAAGACCTCCGTATTGTCCGGGTATACCTCACAAGGCGTGGGAAAAACCTCAAAAAGAAAGTCCAGGCTATCCACGCCACTCTTGAGGAGGAGTGCTTTGCCCACTTCACCCCTGAAGAGAAAGCCCTTTTGCGAGAGTTTTTCACTCGTATGTGTGAGAATCTGAAAAAGACCATAGACGTAACGGACAATCCATGAGGCGGCTCCTGAAGTACCTCAAACCCTACTGGAAAGCTGCTCTCTTTGCTCCGCTTCTCATGGTCGTTGAGGTTGCATGCGACCTTTCCCAGCCCATCCTCCTTGCCCGGATTGTGGACCAGGGCATCGCCAGGGGAGACGCGCCTTTCATCTTTCGGACAGGAGTACTCATGATTGCTCTGGCTCTCGTGGGCATGGCAGGTGGCATAGGGTGCACGATCTTTGCAAGCTACGCAAGCCAGAACTTTGGAAAAGACCTCCGCAAGGACCTCTTTCACAGGGTTCTCACCTTTTCCTTTGCCGACCTTGAGGAGTTCTCTCCCGGAACCCTCATCACTCGCCTCACAAACGACGTCACTCAGCTGCAAAATGTCGTCCTTGCCACCCTGCGTATTGTTGTTCGGGCACCTCTCCTTTTCCTTGGAGGTACGGTGATGGCGGTTATCGTCGCACCACAGTTTGCCCTGTTCATTTTCACCGCTATCGCCCTTGAAATCTTTGTTTTCTTCTTCCTCTTTAAGAAAGGCATTCCCCTTTTTGCCCGTGTTCAGGAACGTATCGATCGGCTCAACACCATTATTCGAGAGAACCTTGCAGGGATAAGGGTGATACGCGCCTTTACCCAATCAGCAAGGGAAAAGGAGCGTTTCTTCAGAGCTTCCCAGGACCTTGCCACCGCCACGGTACAGGCATTCCTCCCCATGGTCACCCTCTTCCCGCTCATCATGCTCATCATGAACCTGAGTATTGTCGCTGTCCTCGGGGTCGGGGGAAAGCTTGTTATGGCGCAAAACATGGAAGTTGGAACCATTATGGCACTTACAAACTACGTGTTCCAGATTCTCTTTTCCCTCATGATGATTGGCCATATTCTCACCTTTGTCAGTCGAGCAAGTGCCTCGGGGAAGCGGGTCATTGCAGTTCTTGAAAGAGAGCCCGCTATTGGAAACCCCGAAGGTTTTGATGCAACCCCCATAACTCGGGGTGAAATAGTCTTCGCACACGTCTCCTTTTCCTACAACGGCGAACCCGTCCTCTCGGATATCTCTTTTGTGGCTCGTCCTGGGGAAACGGTCGCCATCTTAGGAACAACTGGTGCGGGCAAGTCCACCCTCCTCTACCTTATCCCCCGCTTTTTCGACCCGACATCTGGAGAAATTCGCATCGACGGCGTCGATATCCGAAAGAAAGACCTCCGTGCTCTGCGAAACTCCATAGGAATTGTCTTCCAGGAACCCTTTCTTTTCTCCGGAACCATAGAAGAGAACATTCGCTTGGGGAACGAGGAAGCTTCCTTCGCCGAAGTGGTGGAGGCAGCACGGATTGCCCAAATACACGAGTTCATCATGAGCCTTCCAGAGGGATACAAAACCCGCATCGGTTCTCGGGGCGTTACCCTCTCGGGTGGACAGAAGCAGAGATTGACACTTGCCCGAGCCCTTGTGAGAAAACCTGCTATCCTCCTCCTTGATAACTGCACCAGTGCCGTGGATGCCGCCACAGAGCGGCGAATACTTGAAGAGCTTGGGAAACTCCCGTGCACGAAATGCGTTGTGACGCAACGCATCGCAACAGCAGCCAAAGCTGACCGCATCCTCGTCCTCGACAGGGGGAAACTCGTCGCCTTTGGGAAACACGAAGAACTCCTTGCCACCTGCTCACTCTATCGAGCAATGTATTCCTCCCAGCTGGAAAGGGTGGGAAAAACCCATGTCTGAGAAAAGAGAAAGAGAAGTCTTCCCTTTCCCAAGACGGGGACCAGGACACTTCCCCATGCACATCGAGCGACCAAAGGACTATGGGAAAACTCTCCGAAGGCTCTGGCAGTACCTCAAAAACCAGAGACTCAGGATTGCACTCGTTATCCTCTGCGTCAGCATCTCGTCTCTGTGCTTCCTCCTTGGGCCCTACCTCATTGGCAAAGTCATTGATGAGGCCATCATTCCCCGGAACCTCGCCGCCCTCACGCAATACATCTTCATCCTCACGCTCTTCTACCTTGCGACATCCCTTTTCTCCTTTCTCCAGGAACGTCTGGCGGTACTCGTCGCGCAGCATGTTGCTCTCACCCTACGGAACGAGGCTTTCTCCTCCCTGCATGCCCTCCCTTTACGCTTTTTCGACACCCATGAGCATGGGGACATTATGAGCCGCCTCACGAACGACATCGACAGTATAAGCAGCACCCTGGCAACGACTGTCACCCAGTTTTTCTCAGGCCTTGTGACGCTTACAGGAACAGTGGTCTTTATGTTCACTTTGCACCAAAAACTCACCCTTGTCGCTCTTTCAGCCATCCCCATGACACTCCTTGCCACACGCTTCGTATTCAGAAGAACAAGGGAAGCCTTCCTCGCACAGCAAACGCTCCTTGGACAGCTCAACAGC
>JBDIWL010000155.1:0-4070 GCA_039638315.1 Candidatus Caldatribacterium thermophilum
AGTTTTTTTCTTTCAAGCTGGTCTTGTTCCGGCTCTCTTCTGGGGCAAAGTTCATCCGCTCCGTGGCGCTCTTTTGCCACCCCTTCTGACTCTTATCACTTCCATGTTCCTGCATGGAAGTTTTTTTCACCTCCTCTCCAACATGTGGTATCTCTGGATTTTCGGGAATAACGTGGAAGATTTCCTTGGCTGGTGGCGATTTGTGCTCTTTTACCTTGGATGTGGTTGCGTTGCTGGACTCTCCCATGCCCTTGCTTTTCCTACATCTCTTGTTCCTACGGTGGGCGCAAGTGGTGCCATTGCTGGAGTCATGGGTGGATACTTCCTTCTCTTCCCTGGTGCCCGCATTGTCACTCTTGTGTTCTGGGGATTCTTCGTGCAGCTCTTGCGGATTCCTGCGGTTGTCTTTCTGGGGCTTTGGATCCTCCTCCAGGTCTTTTACGCCATAGTGTCCCTTGGTTTCCCAGGATATGGAGGTGTGGCATGGTTTGCCCACGTGAGTGGTTTCGTTGTTGGAGCCTTATGGTGTAAAATTATAGCCTCAAGAGTGTATCGGAGGATATACTGGTAGTTGAGGGGGAATGGCAGTGTTGGTAGAGGAAATCATGCTCTCTGAAGTTCCCACGGTTAGTGATTTCGATACAGTGGGTGACGTGCTGAACTTTATGATTCGTCGTAAGGTCAACGGTGTTCCCGTTGTGGATCTTGAACAACGTCTTTTGGGATACTTCTCTGCTCAAGTCTTTTTCCAGCAGCTCCTTGAAGAGGCTCAAAAGGATCTCCCCCTTTTTGGAAACCTCTTGAGCGCTATTCGGGAGAAGATCCGGGATTTTGCGCAACGGGAGGTTTCGGAATTCATGACCGAAGACGTGGAATATCTGGCGGCAGAGGATGACATCGAAGACGCTCTGGATTTACTGCAGACGGCAAATATTGACCTTATTCCAGTGGTGAAAGAGGGGCGTGTCGTGGGCGTTGTGAATCGTGTTCGAGTGCTCCAAGCCTTTCTTGAAAATAAGTGAATGGAGGTGGGCGGTATGCATAAAAAGACCGTAAGGGATATCCCCGAGGGGGAGCTTAAAGGGAAAAGAGTGCTTGTGCGGGTGGACTTCAACGTTCCTCTTGATGAGAATCGGAATATCACCGATGATACGAGAATTGTGGAGAGCCTGCCGACAATTCGATATCTTGTCGAGCGAGGGGCACGGGTTATCCTTGTTTCCCATTTAGGTCGTCCTAAGGGAAAGCCCAAGGACGAACTCCGCCTGGATCCAGTCGCCAAGAGACTTGAAGAGCTCTTAGGGCGTAAGGTTGTAAAAGTCAACGACTGCATTGGAGAAGAGGTAAAGCAGGCAGTAGCTCAACTCCAAGATGGAGATGTGCTGCTCCTTGAAAACATTCGCTTCTACCCTGAAGAAGAGGCTAACGATGAGAACTTTGCACGGGCTCTTGCTGAGCTTGCCGACATTTACGTTAATGATGCCTTTGGGGCTGCTCACCGGGCTCATGCTTCTACTGCGGGAGTTGCAAAGTTCTTGCCGGCTTACGCTGGGTTCCTGATGGAAAAGGAACTCGAAGCCCTTGGAGATAAACTGAACAGTCCTGCTCGTCCCTTTCTTGCCATCCTTGGCGGAGCTAAAGTTTCGAGTAAAATTGGGGTTTTGCGCAAGCTCCTTGAGAAGGTTGATGTGCTCCTTATAGGAGGGGGCATGTCGTACACCTTTATTAAGGCCATGGGATATGAGGTTGGAACATCACTTCTTGAGGAAAGCATGCTCGAAGAGGCGCGCCAGATTCTTGAGAGTGCTCGGGAGAAGGGTGTACGTCTTGAGCTCCCTGTGGATTTCGTTGTTGCGCCGGAAGGTAAAGAAGGCGTTGCAACGAAAGTTGTGGATTGGGATAAGATTCCCCCTGACATGGGCGGATTTGATATTGGCCCAAAGACTATCGAAAAGTTTGGACAGTACATCAAAGAGGCCAAGACCATTTTCTGGAACGGTCCCTTAGGTCTCTTTGAGGTGGATCTTTTCGCCCGCGGGACTGTCGAAATTGCCAAAAAAGTTGCTGAGAGCGGGGCTATTGTCGTTGTGGGCGGTGGTGATACAGTAGCGGCTATTAAGAAGGCAGGTGTGGAAGGAAAGATTACCCATATATCGACTGGAGGCGGGGCATCCCTTGAATTCGTCGAAGGACGACCGCTTCCTGGTGTTGAGGTTCTCCTTGACAAATGAGTAGGTTACCCAGCCAGGAACTCCTGGCGCAGCTTCTGTATTCTCTGCCAGTGAGTTCCTGGCCAAAAGGTCCTCTGACACGAAGGACAGCGCTTAAAGCTTGAGAAACTTAAGGCCACAAAGAGAGGCACGTTTCTCCTGGCCTCTTCGGGAGAAATATCGCAAAGGACTTCGTTGCAGAAAGGGCACCGAGGAGGGAGAGAAAAGGAGAGGTGGAAGGCGCGTTGCAATTCGAGGAGTTGTTCGGGTACCGTTTCAGCCTGCACAAGATATGCCCATTCCCCTCCGGAAGCAGCAAGGGCGCGGTCTCTGGTGAGGAGGACCCTTTTTTCAAGACGTGCAATGGCTAAGAGTTTCTTGTCTTCCAGATTTCGGAAGTACACAACATCGTATCCCAGAATTCGCAACCACCTTGTGAGTTTACCTAACATGCAGTCAGCAAGAAACCGTATCATCTCAAAGGAATTGTACCATGTTCTGGGGAGGGAGTAAGGAGGTTTGGTTTCGTGGCCAACACAAAGCCCCCCTATTTTCTTGGCATTGACGTGGGGACGCAAGGCCTTCGGAGTGGCATTTTTGATGCCCGTGGTAATGTTGTAGCACTTTCCTTCTACTCCTATCCTGAGTACCATCCCCGTCCAGGGTGGGCAGAGCAGGACCCCATGGACTGGTGGAAGGGTATCCAGGATACAGTACGGCGTTGCCTTTTCGAGGGGGAAGTTCGTCCTGAGGATATCGCTGCTTTGAGTGTTAGCGCAAGTTCCTGCACAGTGCTTCCCGTGGACCGGTTCGGCAACCCCAAGTATCGGGCAATCATGTGGATGGATGTACGAGCTTTTGAGCAGGCAGAACGGATCAATGCAACAGGGAATCCCCTCCTGCGGTATGCTGGAGGACATGAATCCCCGGAGTGGATGATTCCTAAGGCCCTCTGGCTTAAGGAAAATCTCCCTGATATTTTCGCAAACGCTGATTACATCGTGGAAGCCCAAAACTGGATTGTGTTTAAGCTTACCGATCGGTGGGTAACCTCACTCAACAACGCTATTTGCAAGTGGAACTACTGTCCTACCGAAGGGGGATGGCCGGTTTCCCTTCTGCGGGATCTTCGTTTTGAGGAACTTCTCCAGAAGTGGCCACGGGAGCTCATTCCAGTAGGCGAAAAGGCTGGGGAGCTTACAAAGCGTGCGGCCTATGAACTCGGTCTTGTTCCGGGAACCCCGGTCATCCAGGGCGGTATAGATGCTTATGCAGCTATGGTTGGTCTTGATGTTGTGCATCCTCAGCGCCTCGCCATGGTCATCGGCCCATCCACGTGCCACCTTGCGCTTTCTGAGGAACCCATATTCAGTCCGGGCATCTGGGGTCCGTATTATGGTGCTGTTTTACCGAACATGTGGATTCTTGAAGGTGGACAGAGTTCGACTGGTTCCGTCATCAAGTGGTTTGTGGACAACTTTGCTCAAGAGGAGTGTGCCAGGGCTTGTGAGCTGGGAGAAGATCTCTTCGTCTTCCTTGACAAGATGGTTGCCCAGGTTCCTCCTGGTTCCGATGGTTTGGTGCTCCTTGACTATTTTCAGGGGAATCGGAGTCCTTACCAGGATCCTCTTGCAAGGGGGGCTCTTTGGGGTTTGTCGTTGAGCCATACCAAAGCCCACGTGCTTCGAGCTATATACGAAGGAACGGCCTATGGGACGTACCATATACTGCAAACTCTGGCGCAATCTGGTTTTGAGGTAGAAGAGATGTACGTAAGCGGTGCGGGTGCCCGAAGCCGCCTGTGGCTCCAGATTCATGCTGATGTTACCAATATCCCCATCTATCTTACAACTGTGGAAG
>JBDIWL010000156.1:0-4045 GCA_039638315.1 Candidatus Caldatribacterium thermophilum
AGTATATTAACCCTGTCCGGTGGGCCGTTAGCTCAGTAGGTAGAGCACCGGACTTTTAATCCGGGTGTCGCAGGTTCGATTCCTGCACGGCTCACCAGAAAACTAAGGTTTCGAATGGCTAACTCCTCGGTGGGGAATACGTGGGAAAGGTGCTCCTGGGCTCTCTCTCTGTACCCCCAGGAACATGCATCATTTTGGCCTGCGATGCTTCAGGACAAAGCGATACGGTGACCCGTGACAGTGGCCACAGGGGCTTTTGCCTGGACTCGCAAGAACCTTGAGAGCGTTCCGTGAGGATCGTCTCCCATCTGTGGAGACGAAAGACCCCTGCTGCTTTACTCCTTGGACAACTTCTATTTTGCCGCTCGAGGGCTGATTGTTCGCCCCCCGAAGTGGCTCCATGAACCTCCTGTGCAGCGTATCCTGGGTAACAGAAAGGACGCCCTCCTTTCACAACACGCAACGAATCGGTATAACTGGCACCCCTAAAGTCCTTAACTTGTCGTCAGCAAGACAAGAGCACGAGTTACCCGCGCCTTTTATTCGTGAATATAGCCTTCTGAATCACCCTGAAGCGATCTTTCACTCCGAAGTCTTCATAAAGGCTCTCGGTGAGCGAACCCTTCGGGTAGTTCGTCTTCTCCTGAATGGCAAGGAGTTCGGTAACAACAAGGAGAAACTCTACGGTGAACTCCCCAACTCTATCGAGTTCCCGGAAGGGATCAACGTGTTCGGGCCTGAAGAACTGGAGACGTGGAGGAAAGTAGTCGATAGGCTGAATACTTCGCATCATCTGCAGGATGTGATCCCTTAACCTCAGGGTAAGACTCGGATTGTACGCGTGCTTCACGTACATTTCCACGATTATGTGAACATGAGCTGGAGTAAGCTCTCTCCTTTCCCCAGGTCTTCTGAACTTTACCTTGAAATCCCAGCGGGATTTCGTTCCAGGATAAACGTTAATCTCCATACCATCTTTTGTGGTGTAAATGCGATCGTCAAGCCGAGCCTTACGGATCCGGTGCATTCGGCAGGACGCCACAAGGCAATAGTACAGAGCGAGAAACCAGACAAGGATATTCCTCATCGAAGCACCTCGTAAACCAGGAGGTACCGGTGCACTATGGCAAGATCCCGGCTGTCCCCTTGAGGGAGAAATCGACTTTCTTCCTCCGTAGTAACCACAATCTCTTTGAGCCAGAGCCTTTCCTGGTTGAGGCGGTCAATGACAAGCTTACCAAGGGGTTCGACGTATCCTCCAATGCGGACATCTCGCACTTCAACGACCAAGAATCCTCCCGGAGCAAGATGGACAAGGCCCTTTTCCACGACTGCTTTCAGGAGCTCAAGGTATAGGGTAATGGCACCTGGGCTGTCCACTCCTGAAAGGGCAGGGGACTTCACGAAAAGAAGGTGTACTGACCCCAGAGGGGGCATCTCCTTTTCCCGACTCCCGGCTTCTATGGAGAGAACCCGATAGGGTCTTCCCAAAGCGTACCTCTGTATGACGTTCGCATTGAGGCTCACTTCATAGATGTCCCGGGGAAAGATCCATACCGAGGTTGTCTCGAGGTCAACCCTTGGGAGGGAGCCGAGATCGAGAACTCGAATACCCAGAACTGGCTCTTGAGAAACCCTGGGGATATTGTGAGAACCTTCTTCCAGGGGTTTCTCGAAAACAGGGAGGTACTCGTGAGCCAGAAGGAGGAAGTTGTGGGCAATGCTTTTCTCTCTCCAGAACCCAGTAGTTTTACAGTTGTGTTGCCGCTTGATAACCAGCTCTTTCAGGCGAAAACCAGCCGCAAGAAAAACGCCAATGAGGGCAAAGCCAATGGGCACAACATGTTTCCGTTTTCGAGTATCCCCAATGAGGATGGCACACTTCCCACCAGGTTTGAGAACCCGAAAGCTCTCCTGCGCCACTTTACGCATTTCTTCAAGAAAATCCTGCACGTCAAGGGCAGAAAGATCTCCCTCTACTCTGCTGCTATAGCTGATGATACCGGCATAGGGTGGATGGGCACAGATGAGATCGACAGAGTTATCCCCGATGTCCGAAAGATCCCGGGCATCTCCAACAGAAACCACAGGCTCAAAAAATGGACCTTCCCCAAAGAGTGTCCCCGGAGGAGAGAAGCTCACATGTTCCTGAGTCATAGCAACACAGGCAGGGTTAATATCCCTTGCAATGCACCGACGCCCAAGGAGCTTAGCCTCTATCGCCGTTGTTCCTCCACCCACGAAATAGTCAAGCACAATATCGCCAGGACGGGAGTACTTGAGGATGACATTGCGGGGTATATAGGGAGACCAGTTTCCTCTGTACCCTCCATGGTGTGTTGCCCAATCTCCCCGCTTCGGGTAGCTCCAGACTGTGGTTGTTTCCTCCCGGAACCCCTCTGGTCCCCACGAGGTGATGCGTTTTGGACGCCTGGGGCGTGAGATATTGACGCCGTATGCTTCGGTAACAATTCGCTCAAGCTGCCGAAAGGTGATACCGAAAATTTCCCCAATCAGGGCATCAGGTAAGCCAGACTCCTTCGCCTCGAGAACCGCTTTATGAAAAGCCTCTCTCCCGTGGGCCTCAAGGAGATGTTTCCCCAGACCCTTCCCTTCATATGCCTGGCACACCGGGCACACAAGAGCTTTTTTGGTCACCATCTCCAGGCGCTTTGCCATATGCCTCCCCTTAAGGGGTATTATACCGCACCCTTTTTAGGGCAACCTACCATGGTAGGACCGGATTACGTAGCGATTTTCCCAAGAAGCGGGATGGTACTTTGGTTCACCTCCTGGATAGCCTCAAGCAGTGCCCTCAGGTTCTCCAAGGGACAGTCGGAAGTGATTTCGTGAGAAGCAGCGATAATATAGCCACCTCTTTTACCGAGGACTTCAACGCAGGTCCTGGCTTCCTCTGGTATCCCAAAAGCAGGGTCTTCTGCGTGCTGATCCCACCCATGAAGGAAAGCCTGTCCCAAAACGTCCCTGGAGAAGTCTTATGTCCATAGCCTGATGTCCTCGATGATGTCGAGGACGTTACCACAGGAGTGGTGAAAGACCGGTAACCCTTCGTCCTTGGCCACCTTCCAGATTCTTGCCGGGCAAGGCTTAATCAGGCTCTGCCAGATCTTTTCGGGAAACGAGAAGGTCCCTCTGGCTTCCATCATCGTCACCGGTGTAAAGGCCATCGACACCAAGCCTTATGAGATTCTGGGCTACTGCAATCTGGTACTCAGTTATCTCATCGAGTAGGTACCCCTCAGAGCGCACAATATCCCAGCCGACACCGAAGAGCTCGTAATCCACACCCCTTGTCTCGTCTCTGCGCACTTTTTGGTGAGTATCAAGGAGAAAAGGCAATTCCTCTTCGGGAACACCTGCAATTTCGGCAACCTGCTTTTTCATCCTCCAGGTAAAGTCGATCTGATGGGGAAACGATCCAGAGCGTCTCTTCTTCTGGCAACCACCAGCTGGATTTTTCCCCTGCGGGTCATGATTGCTCCCCCTTCCGAGAGGGCTCAAGGACACCCTACCACCTGTGGTGCACATCGGCGCGGATGTAAGTGTTGTAGATACGCTCCACTTCCTTCATGACGTCTTCAGAAAGGGGAGGAAGACTCGAGGCCCGGGCGTTCTCTTCAGCCTGGCGGGCGTTTTTGGCCCCCGGGATGACGGTGGTCACTTCCGGGAACATGAGAATCCACTTCAGGGCGAACTGGGCCATGGTGTACCCCTGGGGAACGAGTTTCTTGAGCTCCTCAAGAGCCTGAAAAGCACGCTCCAAGTTCACCCCGGCAAAGGTTTCTCCCCGGTCGAAAGCCTGTCCCTCACGGTTGAAGTTGCGGTGATCATCGGGCGGAAAGGTTGTTTCCGGGGTGATTTTCCCGGTGAGGAGACCACTGGCTAAAGGCACCCGGGCAATAATGGCCACCCGGCGTTTCCGGGCTTCGTGGAAGAAGAGTTCCGCAGGGCGCTGACGGAAAATGTTGAAGATAATCTGGACACTTTTCACTCCGGGGTACTCTATAGCCTTCAGAGCCTCTTC
>JBDIWL010000157.1:0-4041 GCA_039638315.1 Candidatus Caldatribacterium thermophilum
ATGTCCCAAGGACTTCATACATCAAGGCTTTTAAGCTTTTGAGTGTCTCTGGAGCGCACTGGCGGGGGAAAGAAGGTAACCCCATGCTCCAGCGGATTTACGGGATTTCCTTCGATAGCGAAGAGAAGCTCAAAGTGTACCTTGAGCGCCTCGAAGAAGCGAAGCGCCGCGACCACCGTCGCCTTGGGCGAGACCTTGACCTTTTCAGCCTCCATGAGGAGGGTCCTGGATTCCCCTTCTTCCACCCCAAGGGCATGGTGGTCATTAATGCCCTTTTGGACCTCTGGCGTCGGGAGCACCGGAAGCGAGGGTACCAGGAAATCCGAACCCCCATCATTCTTGAGCGCAGCCTCTGGGAACGGTCCGGGCACTGGGACCACTATCGGGAGAACATGTACTTTACGAGAATCGATGAACGGGAGTTTGCCATAAAACCCATGAATTGCCCGGGTGGGATTCTCGTTTTCCAGAGCCGCCTGAGGAGCTACCGGGAGTTACCGCTTCGTCTTGCGGAACTCGGTCTTGTGCATCGCCATGAGCTCTCCGGGGTCCTCCACGGACTCATGCGGGTGCGTTCTTTTACCCAGGATGATGCCCATATCTACATGGAACCGCACCAGGTGAAACAGGAAATCATCGGCGTCATCGACCTTGCCCTGTACTTTTACCGCCTCTTTCGCTTTGACTACGAGGTGGAGCTGAGTACCCGTCCTGAAAAGTCTATCGGTTCGGATGAAATGTGGGAGATGGCCACAAATGCTCTGCGGGAGGCCCTTGAGGAAGTTCAAATTCCCTATACGGTGAACGAAGGTGAGGGAGCATTTTACGGTCCAAAAATCGATTTCCACCTCCGGGATTGCCTTGGCCGACGGTGGCAGTGTGGAACGATTCAGCTTGATTTTGCCATGCCTGAGAAATTCGACCTCGTCTACATCGGGGAGGACGGGGGGCGGCATCGCCCGGTGATGCTCCACCGGACTATCCTTGGGAGCATTGAACGTTTCTTCGGTATCCTCATTGAGCACTTTGCGGGGGCTTTCCCTGTCTGGCTTTCTCCGGTCCAGGTTGCAGTGCTGCCCGTTGCGGAGCGGCACGTTCCCTATGCCCGGGAGGTGGAGAAGTTCCTTGCCGAGCACGACATCCGGGTACAGTGCGATGAGGAAAATGCGACGCTGGGAGCAAAGATTCGAAAGGCAGAACTTGAAAAAGTTCCATATATCCTTGTTGTGGGGGATAAAGAGGTTGCCCACCGCGAGGTGAGCGTGCGGCGGCGCCGGGAAGGGAACCTGGGAGCCATGGAGCTTTCGGTATTTCTTGAGCGGGTGCTCCGGGAAATTGCCGAAAAAGTCGTGGAGTAGAGACGTGGATAGGGAGGCGGTGCATCGTATTTTCTGGAATGCCCACGTGCGGCAGGAAAAACTCCGGGACCGGGACCCGGAAAAGAGGGTACACACCGACCTCGTTCTCCGGGAGATTCTCCCCTTTGTGGCAGAGGGAGCAAGGGTTCTTGATGCCGGAGGAGGGTACGGGCGGTACTCTCTTGAGCTTGCCCGAAGAGGGTGCCGGGTGGTGCACCTTGACCTTTCTCCCCGAATGCTTGAAGAAGCCAAAAAGAGAGCCCGTGATGCCGGGCTTGAGGAACGCATAACTTTTCTCCCCGGAAAGGTGCAGGATCTTTCTGCTTTTCAAGATGCTTCCTTTGACCTTGTCCTTTCCCTTGATGCTCCGGTGTCTTACGCGTATCCTGAGGAGAAGCGTGCCTTGGGGGAGCTTTGTCGGGTAACGGGGAAGACACTCATTGTCTCTGTGGTCAACCGTTTGGGGCAACTTCCTGTGGCCCTGGCACTTGAGGCGCGTTTCCGGAAGAATTTTGCGCTTTCCTGGAAGTTTTTGCGAGATGGGAACTGGGATCATCCTCCCCTCTTTCAGGCCATGGAGGAACGCGTGCCCTTTTTGGCGCGCTTTCTCTTCCCGCCACTCCACGCGTTCTTACCGGAGGAGCTTGTGGACGGGGTGGAGGCTTTTGGTCTTCGGGTGCGGCGGGTTGTGGCTACCGGGTCACTGGCGCGGCTCCTTCCAAAGCGAACGCTTCGGACCATTATGCGGAATCCAAAGCTTTACGAAGAATTCCTGGAGCTTTCCCGTTTCTATGATGCGCAATTTGAGGTTCTCGGGGTAGGGTCACGGGTCGCCTCTGGACTCCTTGTGGTTGCCCAGAGGGAGGGTAGTGATGCGCTGGTTTAAGATGACCGCCCGGGTTCGGGAAAAGGACGCTTTTCTCCTCTGGCTTTCTGAACATGAAAGCCGCGGGGTTTGGGAAGTAGACGAAAGTACTCTTGTGGCCTATGGGCTCTCCCCCTTTCCTCCCCCTCCCCCTGAATACGTTACCGAGTGGTACCAGGAGGAAGAGGAGGGAGAAGATTGGGAACGTCGCTTTCGGGAGAGTTTCACCACGGTGTGGATTGGGGGAGACATTACCGTTCGTCCTCCCTGGGAAGCACCCTCAGGTGCTCCTTTTGATATCGTCATCTACCCTGCTTTTGCTTTCGGTACCGGGCATCACCCGACCACAGTCCTGTGCCTTCGGATGATTCGGAAATACTTCCAGGAGGGCATGGCGTTCCTTGATGTGGGCACCGGCTCAGGGGTGCTGGCGTTTCTTGCCTTGAAGATGCGAGCGTCTTCTGTGGCAGCTCTCGATTGCGACCCCCTGGCCATTGCCGAGTTCCAGAGGAATGCAGGGCTCAACGGTATTCCCCTTGAGGTGGTGGACCTTCGTCTTGGGAGTATTGACGCTATCTCGGGAACGTTCGATTGCATTGCGGCGAATGTGAGCCTCCATTTCCACCTTGAGCACCTTGGAGACCTTGTTGCCCGCCTTCGAGAGGGTGGGTACCTCATCCTTTCAGGCTTTGAGAGGGACGATTTCCCTCTTCTTGCTGAGCGGGCAAAACATTTCCCCTTAGGCCTTGTTGAGGTTGTGGAAGACACTCCCTGGGTGGCGGTGGTGTATACCCTGTGCTATGATAGAGCAAAGCGAGGTGAATGAGTGGTTGCGGGTTGCCTTTGTGTACTCGGGGAAGGATAAACGACTTGTGGCGGTCACAAAGTACATGATGGAACTCTGCGAAAAAGCTGGGTGTTCGGTAAAGTCGGTGGAGGTCGAGAACGTCACCTCTCCTGTGAATTTCCGGCCCTTTGACCTTGTCCTTGTGGGGGCACAGGTGGTGAGCACTTTCGGAGGACAGATTTCCCAGGAGGTTGTGAACTTCTTAAATAGCGCCACAGGTATGGAAGGGAAACGTTCTGTAGCCTACGTTCTCCCCTCCCTTTTTGGAACTGACAGAGCCTTGAAGCGGCTCATGGCCTGCATGGAGCGACTCGGCGCTTTTGTGGTGGACTTTGAGGCGGTACGGGGAGAAAAGGAAGCGGAGAGCCTCATTTCTCGACACGTGAGGAGGGGGTAACCGTGGAAGAGAGACGGGAAACGCTCCGGGATGTTTTTGAAGAGTTTCTCTTTGGGCCCTTAAGTAGAGTCCTTGACCCTTTTCTGAGCGAAGAAGCACGGCAGCACCTGGCGAAGGCGCGGGTGGAGATTCTCAAGGCTGCTCGGGCATTCATTGACGCAGAGATTGAGCGGATTGAGCGAGGAAAAAAGCAAGAATAAAAATGGTGCGCGGTGCTGGATTCGAACCAGCGACTTCCACCGTGTGAGGATGGCACTCTTCCGCTGAGTTAACCGCGCACGCTGGAAAAATTATAAACCGATTCCGTCCAGAGGTCAACTCGTTCTCGGAATGTTGAAGCAGGAGGGGAAAACATATATAATGACCCAGGATTCCTGGGAGACTCGCAGAACTGGGGAGAGCGGCAATGAGCTATCTCGTTCTTGAATCACTCAGGGAGAAAATCGGTGAGGCACTCGCATCGCTTCATCCCTCTTCAGAAAAGGTCGATTTTGTGGTCGAACCGACGCGGGAAAAAAGACACGGGGATTTCGCCACCAATGTTGCTTTTCTTTTGGCCCGCGCACTGAAGCGT
>JBDIWL010000158.1:0-3991 GCA_039638315.1 Candidatus Caldatribacterium thermophilum
ACTCCAGCCCTGTACCACAACGGAGAGAGCTCCTCAGAGGATGCTCCTTCCTCCTCGAGATCTCCAAGAACGCTACGAGCTTCTTCCACCTTTTTCTCCTCAAGGAGTGCCTTAGCAAGAAGCACAAGAAGCTCCTTTTTTCGCAGACCATCAGGAAAGCGTACCCGATACGTGGTCACAAAGCTCTGCATCTTGTCCTTTTCCCCAAGAAAGAACGCCGACCATGCCGCAAGAGCAAGAACCTGTTCGGTACGTGGGTGTTCTGGGTACTGTTCAAGAAATGCCGTGGCCTCTTCAAGGAACTTTCCGTAATCTTTCAAAGCATAGAGTTCCTCAAGAAGCAAAAGGCGAACCCGCTCATCCCATTCTCTCTGCCCTTTAAGTCGCTCAAGAATAGCCCTGCTTTCGGAGAGATTTCCAAGGTGGTACTGGGCAACGGCAACCCTGAATAGGAGAGCCGGGTCGTTTCTTCCTTCCTCCCCCAGAAGGCTCACCCACTGTATGACGTCATTCCAGGCTTTCTGCTGATATGCCACATCCGCAAGGAAAAGCAGTGCTTCCTCACGGAGCACTTCAGGACCATCAAGCGACGCCTCGAGGTAAGGATATGCTTCGGAAAATCTTCCAAGGAGGTAAAGGCACTTCCCGCGGAAAAAGGCAACCTGTGTCTTCTCCTCAGGTGTGAGATCTCCCCTCTCGAGCTCCTCAAGAAGAGAAAGCGCCCTCTCATAGGAACGAGACCCAATCGCTTCAAGAACCTCTCGCATCTTCCTTTCGAAAGGCCTCCCAAGGATTGCATCGGGATTTTCCCCCAAGGCGACAAGGACGTTCCGAGCTTCTTCCTCTTTTCCCAAACGCTCATAAGATAGAGCAAGCAGGAGAGCATACTCTCTCTCAAGGGTACCCACCATTTCCTCAAGGGCACGAAGCGAAGTCACAACCTCTTCCCAGTTTCCCTTCCTGTACGCAAGACGTGCCTGAAGACGCAAGGCATCCCTGGGGAAAAACCTCTTGAAAGCTTCCTGATGTGACCCAAAGATTGCTTCGGCTTCTGCGAACTCGCCCTTTTCAAGAAGAACAAAGGCGAGTTTCAAAGCTGCCTCCTGAGCGAACTTCCCCTGAGGATACCTCACAAGATAATCTTCAAAAGCCCCTTTTGCCCTGTCCCAATCCTTCTTCCTGTAGAAAGAATCGGCAACAAGGAAGTCTCCCTCCTCCCCTCCAAGCTGCGCAAAGCACTCCCTGGCTTTATCCTCAAGACCAAGGAAACGATAGGTGTACCCAAGCATTTCTATTGCCTTCTGCGAAAATGCGCTTTGGGGATACTGCTTGAGAAAGCGTTCAAGAAGACCTCGTGCCTTCTCCCAGTCCTTTCCTTCATAGAGGGCAAAAGCGCACCAGAACATCGCCCGCTCAAGAAAGGGACTTTCGGGAAAACGAATGGCAAACTCCCGTAGCGCCTGCTCAGCCTCTCTGCACTTCTTTTCGCGAGCAAAAACCTCTACTCTTAAGGCCTCTGCTTCTTCAATAAAGTTCGCATACGGGTACTCACGGACAATCACGTCAAGAACCGATGAAGCGTCACTGTACCGGGAGAGAGTGTACAGCGCAGTTGCTACTCCCCAGAGAGCTCTACCTTTTTCCTCTCCCTCAGTGTACCGGGTAGCTTCACGGTAACACTCAAGGGCCCTTGACCAGTCCCCCTCCATCGCATAGATTTCTCCAAGAAGGAGATGCGCTTTCCCAAGAGTGGGGTCATTACGGAGAGCTTCCTCAAGAACGTGCTTTGCCTCATTCCTTTCTCCCCACCCAAAGAGTTCAAAGCCCATCTCATAATAAGACCACGCCCGTTCAGGGGGCTCTGCAAGGGCTGCTGCCGCTTTCTTGCGCTCAGCAATATAGGCCTCTTTCTTGCCCATACGATAGTAACACCGAGCAAGGTACTCATGGGCCTCGGAAAAGAGAGGGCTTAAGGCAGCGGCACGCGCAAAGTATGACGCAGCTTCTTCGTAGCGAGCCTCCTCGTATAACCTGTATCCTTCTTCAAAGGAGCGAACAGCTTCGCGTCCATACTTCCGTTCTTTTTGTACCCTCTCAAGGAAACGCCGACCCTGACCATGAAGGGGATCAAGCTCAAGGAGTCGCGTCCACGCTTTTTCAGAGCCCGCAAGATCACCAGTTTCATAAAGTGCACGGCCAAGCCAATAGTACGCTTCCTTCATCTCGGGATTGTGTTGCGTCGCTTCCGCAAAATACGCTGCTGCTTGGTGAAAGTTCCCAAGCGTAAAACTCTGATACCCCCTGACATACGCCTCATAAGCTTCCTTTCCAAAAGTTTCGGCTTTCTCTGCAAGCTGCAGGAAGTACTGCGCCTCCTTGAGTTCCGGATTAAGCTCCAGGGCTTTCGTAAAAAGGGATTTTGCCTTTTCCATATCGTTTCGCTCGTACCATACCTTCCCCCAGAGAAGATAGGCTTCTCCCCAGTCTGGGGCAAGTTCCGCTGCCCGCTCGGCATACCGCAAGGCCTCATCGAGTCGTTTCTGGGAAAGGCAAAAGGAGGCAAGACGAGAATATGCCTGAGCCACAGGAAGGGTAGAAGCCCCCGAGGCCTTCTCAAGCGCCCCAAGGTACTGTTCCCAGGTTTCGATTTCCTTTGCCCACCACCGTGTCGCCCGGTACATACAGGCAAGGTAGTAGTACGCCTCTGGATACCCTGGCTCCTTCTCTATCGTTTCCCGAACAAGGGCAAAAGCTCTCTGCCAGAGGGGAAGATCCGGGTACTGGTTTTTTCCATACTTTCGAAGGGCCTCGTCCATGAGCACAACGCCTTCGTAGAGAGGAAAGAGGTGTGTAACGGAGAAAGGCCAGGAAACCACGAAAGAATCCGAAACGCCAAACTCTGGAGCAACGTTTTCCAAAAGGTAAACCACAAAGTCCCGAAGCTCTTCGATGCCGAAGGCAAAGCTCGGAATGTCCACATACCCACCTTCTGATACCCGGAAAAGACGCGGACTCACAACAATTCGCTCTCTCCCCGCAATTTCCCGGTACCGGAAAACCCCCGTAAGCACATGAGTACACCCGATTTTCTTACCGAGGTTCTGCACCGTAACCGGGACAAGGACGTCATTCCAGGAAATCGACAGTTCCCGAACTATGTTATCCCCCAGGACCACATCGTACACCGCAACATACTTCTCAAGTTCCCGCCGCACAAGATCCCGAAGGAGATATCCCAAGAAAGCCTTCTCCCCATCTCGAGGAACGAAAGGAAGAAGGAGTACCTGGGGTCGATTTGCTCCAAAGGTTGGGAGAACCCCCACAGAGCACACAAAGAGGCAAAAGACAAGAGTACCCCACAGGAATTTCCTCACAATCACCCTACTCCTCCTCTCCTGGCTGAGTGGCAATGGCCATGCGTTCCACCCCAGCCCGTTTCAAGAGGTCCATGAGCTTTACCACCCTCCCATGGAGGACTTCCCGGTCAGCCTCTATGACCACAGTAACCTGGGGGTTTTTGCGAAGCTCAAGGACCAGGAGTTTGGGGAGCTCTCTCCAATCAGTCACTGCCCCGTTGAGGTAGAGGGTGTTGTTCTTCGTCAGGGTTACGGTAACGGTTCTCGTTTCCGCAATCTGGGAGAAACTTGCCGCTGGGAGGTTCACCTGCGCCCCTGTTTCGACGCTGATGAATGTCGTAGTTACGATGAAGAAAATGACAAGCTGCAGCACAACGTCCACAAGGGGCGTGACGTTGATTTGCGGTTCAACCTTCTTCTTCCACCGCCGGAACCGGAACATCCTCTTCTTTCTCCTTTAGGCGTTCCACCTCTTGCAGTGGAGCGCTCTCAATGAGTTCAAGAACTTCACTCGCCACTCGCTCAATGTCCCCCACAATGCTCTCTGAGAGGTGGGAAAGGTAGTGGTGCATGACAACAGTGGGAATGGCCACGGAAAGCCCTGCAGCAGTGGTGAGGAGCGCTTCAGAGATGCC
>JBDIWL010000159.1:0-3964 GCA_039638315.1 Candidatus Caldatribacterium thermophilum
GGCTTCTCCACGAGGTCTTCAATACGGTACAGGCGCGGCGCTACCTCTTCTCCCTGCACAATACCCCACTGGGAGACTTCATCTCTGGGAACCTCAATAAGGGCCACATACACCCCTGGACGCTCAGAGAAAAGGCGGAGCATCTGGGCAAGGCAGGGCGTATCGCTCACGATAATGTCATCAGGAAGGAGCACCGCGAAGGGCTCGTCTCCGACAAAAGCCCTTGCCTGGAACACCGCATCCCCAAGACCCCGGGGGGACTTCTGTCGAACGTAGAAAATCTGAGCAGAGTTTGCAATACCCCGGACTTCCTCAAGGAGACATTCTTTCCCCCGGTGCTTCAGCTCGTACTCAAGCTCCACGGCAAAGTCAAAGTAATCCTCGATAGCCCGCTTCCCCCGACCAGTAACAAAAAGGAGATCCGTAATGCCAGAAGCAATGGCTTCTTCTACCACGTACTGGACCGCCGGCCGATCGACGATAGGAAGCATTTCCTTGGGCTGGGTTTTCGTCGCTGGCAGGAGCCGTATACCTAATCCAGCTACCGGAAAGACCGCTTTTCTAATCCCTTTCTCCATCCCCCTCCCCCTTTCGAAGGTAATGGAAAAGGACAAGGAAAATGCCCACACCAAGGAGGTAGTCACCAACACTCACCACAAAAGGACGCCGAAAGACGAGGGAAAAATAGGGAAGAATGTCCCCGAGGAAGTTGAGGCGCGTTGTCTCCCCCATGAGGACGTACTCAGGGTACATGCCCTGTTGCAGGCGCTCGGCAATGGAAAGAAGCCCAAGACGTGTAGCTACGTCTTTCGAAGCAGGCATTCGGCCGCCGTTACTCACCACAACAAGGAAGTTGCACAGGGCCCCAAGGGCAACAAGGGGCATCCCAAAGAGACGAAGGCCAAAGAGCGTCCCCACGAAAACCAGAGCCATTCCGATGGTCTGGAAGGGGGGGACAAGGGCTTCTGCAAATCCCAGGGCGAAAAAGCGCACCAGGAAACCGGCAACCACAAACCAGAAAAAGGTAAGAGGAACACGGGACAAACGCTTGAATTTTCCCCCAAAGAGGAGGCCAAAAAGGACTCCTGCAAGGAAAAAGTCAACAAGCATCATGGCGCCATGCTCCAGACTGCACAATGCCTTTCAGGACAGAGAGGATTTCAGGGTCAAAGTGTCCTTCTTCCTCGTTTTCCATAATGGCCAAAGCCTCCTCTACCGTATACGCCCGCCGGTACGGGCGCTCTGAGGTGAGCGCATCGAAAACGTCCGCAACAGCCACAATTCGGGCCTCAAGGGGGATTTCCTCTTTGCACTTCCCATGGGGGTACCCCTTGCCATTGCACCGCTCGTGGTGGCTCAAAATGACTTCGGCCACCTGACGCAGGAAATCCACGTCCTTCACAATCCGGTACCCGATGAGGGGATGCTCCTGAACAATCCGGTACTCTTCGGGATTGAGCCGCCCTGGCTTACTGAGAATCGCATCGGCGATGCCAATTTTTCCCACATCGTGGAGAATCGCTGCGTACTCGATAATCTCTTTCTGCCTGCCTGAAAGGTGCAAACGGTCTGCAATCTCCAGGGCAAGCGCAGCTACCCGGGCAGAGTGCCCCCGGGTATAGGGGTCCTTGGCATCCACGGCAGCAGTAAGTGCCCGCAGAAGTTCAAGGTGCATCCTCTTTGTGTCCACAAAGAGCTTAAAGGAGTACCGGGCGACAAGAAGGGGTAAAAAGAAGAGCGCAATCCCCACATAGCCCACGTACGTGTAGACAAAGTAGAGAAGCAGGGAGAAGGGAAAGAGGGCAAAGTACTGGAAAAGAATCCCATTAATGTCCCGTTTCCAGAGGAGCGGCAGTGAAACACCGCTTGTCAGGGACACGATGCCCAAAACGAGCAGGAAGTTCCCGAGAAAAAAGGCGCCAATGGATGCCCCGACCGCAAGGTAAAAGCCAGGGTTCTCCCAGTGGAAACTGTACCCTCCAAGACGTTCAAAAACAAGTCCCGAAAGGAAGGCTGAGATGGCGTACTGGGAGCCGTTGAAGAGTGTAGCATACCACTTAGACTTTAAGGTCCCAAAAAACGCTGCAAAAAAGGCGACAAGGGCAGCAAGAAGCGGAGAGGAAAGGAGAATGACAGCATATATTGGAGCAAAGCTCACCGAAATTGCCGTCTGCGACTGCAAGTGCACCGGCAAAAGTTCTGCCGCAAGCGCAAGAACCAAAAAAGTGGCAAAAACCGGCAGATACTCATGTGAGCTCAAAAGGGAGGCAAAAGAATAGACCACCACAAGAATGCCAAGGATACTAATGACAGCAATGTATACAAGGACAACTCTTCTTTCCATTGCTTCTTAGAGGGTGGGCCAACAAAAACCACGAAGGTTCACGGCCTCCAGGTGAGACCAGCCCCGCTGGCGATGATGACCGCCAGAAGGCCAAGGAGCACACTCAGGACCTTCGCCATGGTAAACCCTCCTTCGTACGTTTCTCATCCCCTTCCGCTTTCTGGGGATGGCTCCCGCTCCGCTCGTTGTTAAGAAGAAGCTGCTGGCCCACCCTCTTCCTCCTCGAAGCGTTCTATGTGGAACACGAGTTTGCGGTTTACCGCGTCAAGCGTTGCCCGCGCCACAGCCTCGTAGATATCCTCCCGAACCAGGGCTGTCCCAACGAGAAGGTCCTCCTCTCTTCGTGCCCCTGCCCGGGCGTAATCCACAAAGGTCAAAACAACCTCTATATCCCCAAGGTGATGGGTGGAGACGTTGTGGAGCACAAAAAGCGTATCACCCACAATCTGGTTGAGGCAATTCAGGGTCGCCCGGGCTACAAGGAAAGCGTGGCTCCGAACCCGGGAAGCGTTTTCCGTTGCCACACCCTTGTAGATACGCTCACCGAGCTTCACCTCAACTTCAACCTGAACGGCATCGGGAGTCTTCTTCCACCCAAGGCCCCAGAGGACAAGACGAGGCACAAACCACTTCGTCTCTTCGGCAACGTCAAAGGTCACCACGCTGATTTTCTTGTGGTCCACGTCGATACCGAAACGGGCCTTAAAGAGCGTCTCGATATCCCGAACAAGGAGCTTGGGGGATTTTGTCGGACGGGCAAGAACATGGACCTCCTCAACGCTTGCGTCACCCACAACTTTAGCGTTGAGGACTCCTTCAAGGCACTCAATGGCTTTCTCCAGGGCCTTGACGTCGAGTTTTGCCATACTCAGTACACAAGGTCAATGAGGCCGTAATTCCCGTCTTTCCTCTTATATACCACCTGGACCTTCTCCTTATCAAGGTCCTTAAAGACAAAAAAGGTGTGGCCCAGAAGCTCCATCTGGAGAATCGCATCCTCAAGGCTCATGGGGCGGAGGACGAACTCTTTGACCTTTACCACCCGATCGGTGATGCTCGTTTCCCGTTCCTCCTCTTCCTGAACTCCTTCAAGAGCCACAAGCTCTTCTTTCCTCAAGAGGCCTCTCCGTTCGAGTTTCTCCTTGTGGCGCTTCACCTGTCGCTCGAGCTTTTCAAGGACCTCGTCAAAAGCCGTTCTCCAGTCCGGTCCTTCTCCTTCTCCCCGGAGGACGACACCACTTGCCGTCATGGTGACCTCAACGCGTATACGACCACGTTCTTCATAGAAATGCACCGTAGCATCGAGAATGCGCTTGAAGAAGCGTTCGAGTTTGGCGAGCTTCTTCGTCACATGTTCCCGGATGAACTCGGTAATCTCAACGTTTTTTCCCCGCACAACGATGTCCACTGCCTCAACCTCCTCGCGTCAGAGAATTGGCTCCACGAGAACGACCTGTTCGCACCGTGGAACCATCGCCGGGTCAAAAACCCCAGCACCCCTCACAAAAGTATTTGCCAGGCCACAGGCTGTCCCAAAACGGAGAGCCTCCTCAAAGGGAGCTCCCTGAGCAAGGCGAAGGACTAAAGCGCCAACAAGGGTATCCCCTGAGCCGATGAAAT
>JBDIWL010000160.1:0-3947 GCA_039638315.1 Candidatus Caldatribacterium thermophilum
TGGTGCGCATCCAGAAAGAGCGTAACCTCGGGTACCTCTTTATTACCCATGATTTGAGTCTTATGCGGAACATTGCTCACCGGGTAGCCATTATGTACCTTGGGCGCATCATGGAGCTTGCGCCTGCTCAGGTCTTCTTTGCAAAACCCCTCCACCCCTACACGAAAATGCTCCTCTCCTCTATTCCTGTGGTTTCTGAAGAGGAGGAGAGGCTCAAACCCGCAAGGGTCCTCTCAACTGGAGAGATTCCAAGTCCCATCAATCTCCCTTCGGGGTGTGTTTTTCATCCCCGCTGCCCTGAAGTCCAGAAGGTGTGTCGGGAAAGAGAGCCAGAGATGATTGCGGTGGAACCAGGGCATCTTGTCCGATGCCATCTTTTTGGGGTGAGTGATGGTTAAACGAAGTGTTGCTCTCGAAGCTGCCGTCGCTGGGGGTATTCTCCTCCTTTCTTTCCTCGTTTCCCAGTGGAATTTTCTCCTTTTCCATACTGCTATAGAGCTCTATTCCATCATCGTTGCAGTGCTCATTTTTGTTATCGCCTTTTCCTCAAGGCACTTTACAAAAAGTGGTTATTTCCCCTTCCTTGGAGTGGCTTACCTTTTTGTGGCTTTTCTCGACTTTGTCCACACTCTGGCTTACAAGGGAATGCAGATTTTCCCTGGAATTACGGCTAATGTACCGACGCAACTCTGGATTGCTGCCCGGTACATGGAGAGCATTTCCCTGTGCATTGCCCCCTTTTTCCTCCGGTCGCGACTCAGGATACTTCCCGTTGTCTTTATCTTTACCCTTGCTACTGCTTGCAGCATTCTGGCCATTTTTGTATGGGAGATTTTCCCTGATTGCTACCTTGAAGGGTATGGTCTTACGGTCTTCAAAAAGGTGAGTGAGTACGTCATTTCAGGAATTCTTGTCCTTGGTGCGTTCCTTCTCTGGGGGTTTCGAAAGCACTTCGACCCCTTTGTGTTCCGCCTCCTTAGAGCCAGTATCCTTGTGACCGTAGGGAGCGAACTTTTCTTCACTTTTTACGTGAGTGTGTACGGAGTATCCAACGTGATTGGACATCTCCTGAAACTCCTCTCTTTTTACCTCATTTACAGGGCAGTCGTTCAGGTATCCCTTGAGGCGCCCCATCGCTTCATCTTTTTCGACCTCTTTCGAGAGGCCCAGCAATTCCAGAGTTATATTGAGCATGCAGGAATTCTCTTCCTTGTGCTTGATAGGAATGGAAGGGTCACTCTCATCAACCGCAAGGGGGCAGAGATTCTTGGATATCCCAAAGAGGAAATTCTGGGAAAAGACTGGTTTACCAACTTTCTCCCCGAGGATGTACAGCAGGAGATGAAAGCGTACTTCTTGCGGTTGCTCACCAAGGCCTGTTCCCAGGAAGAGGCGTACTACGAGAACCCTGTGAAGACACGAAGTGGTATCCGCATCATGCGGTGGCACAATACCGTGCTCTGTGACGAGAAAGGAGAGGCCATCGGTGTTCTCTCTTCAGCTGAGGACGTCACTGAGGAGAAAATCCGGGAGATACAGCTTGCCCATTTTGCCAACATTGATGGGCTCACTGGAGTGTACAACAAGCGTACCGGGTACGAAATCCTTGAACGGGAACTTTCCATTGCCCTCTTGAAGAGGAGTCCAGTGGTTGTCGCTTTTGTTGACGTTGATAACCTGAAGATGGTCAACGACACCTTTGGGCACCTTGAAGGGGATACGTATCTTAAGACCGTTGCTCAGGCTCTGAAGGAGTCTATTCGTGGTTCGGATACGGTATTCCGTTTTGGGGGAGACGAGTTTGTTCTCGTGTTGCCCCAGTGCACAGAAAAGGAGGCTTTGAAGATTTTTGAGAGGATTGAGGAAAAGCTCAAACTCTGTGGGCAAGGACTTGGCAAAGCGTATCCTATGTCGGTGAGCTTTGGTCTCGCCCTCTTTGACCCAGAACACCCGCTGCCACCGGAAGAGCTCATTGCAAGAGCCGACAGCAACATGTACGCCATGAAGAACAGGAAAGCCCCTTCCTTTTGAGGTTTTCCGCTTATGGGTTTGTTGACGGGTTGGTGCAGAGGTTCTATAATCTTTGTGCTCCTGCGAGAGTGGCGGAACGGAAGACGCGCTGGACTTAGGATCCAGTGGGTGAAAGCCCGTGCGGGTTCAACTCCCGCCTCTCGCACCAGTGTGGTTGTTCTTGCTGCGCTCCAGGGCATATGTGTGCTTGGGAAAGCCGAAAGTAAGGGATAGCGGGATGACCAGGGAAGATATCCTCAGGTTTCTCGCCACGCATAAGGATGAGCTGGTTCGGGAGTTTCGTCTCCGGAGGATTGGCCTCTTTGGGAGCTTTGCGCGGGGTGAGGAGGGAAAGGCGAGCGATATTGACATAGTGGTGGAAATGGAAAACCCCGATCTCTTTACCCTTGCAAGGCTTAAGGAGTACCTTGAAGAGGCTTTCGGAAGAAAAGTAGACCTTGTCAGGATGAGAAAGCATATGAACGAGTTCCTTCGCCGGAGATTGGAAAAAGAAGCCCTTTATGTATGATTGTGAGCTCCTTCTTGAACTCCTCCGGAAGATTCTCTGGTCAATAGAACAGATCCTCAAAAGAATCAAGCCTATTCGCTCCGCAGAGGACTTCTTGAAGGATGACGCTGGTATCGAAAAGCTTGATAGTATTTGCATGCAACTCATCGCCATAGGAGAGGCTATAAAGGAGATCGATCGGATTACGGATGGCAAGCTTCTCCAGCTTTACCCAGAAGTGGATTGGAAAAGCGCTAAGGGTATGAGGGACATTATAGCTCACCATTACTTCGATATTGATGTCGAAGCGGTATTCAATACCTGTATGGTACACATCCCACTTCTGCGACAAACTGTTGCAAAGATAATCGAAGATTTGAGGTCCAGTGGGTGAAAGCCCGTGCGGGTTCAACTCCCGCCTCTCGCACCAGTGTGGTTGTTCTTGCTGCGCTGGTTTCGGTTTTTTTCAGTCCTGAACCCTGGATACCGTCTCTAAAAGCTTTCTTGCCCTTGCTTCCTCAAGGAGCCTTGCTATAGCCTTCTCTTTCCCCTTTGCTTCCACAATCACATCGGCCCGCCTTCCTCCTGCCATATGCGCCAGGTCCAAAACATCCTCAAGAGTGACCCAGAAGCCGTGTTCGCCGAAACGGTGTTCTCCCTCTGGCAAGGAGGACACATGGAACTCTGGAACACACCCATTCCAGGTCTTGAAAACCCTGGTAACATCAAAGGAAGACGTATTGAGCCTGTGATGGTAAAGGTCAAAGACCATGGGAATACCAGCCCTTTCGGCAAGCTCAAGGGTTTCTGCTGCAGAGAATACCTTTTCGTCGTTTTCTATAGCGAGTCGCCTCCGGAGCCAGCTGTGCTTTGTGATGACCCTTAGAAATCTCTCACAGGAAGCGCGTTTATCCCTGTAGCCACCACCTCCGTGGATGACCACTCTCCCTTCTGGACCCACCCCCAGGGTATCAAGAACCCAGAAATGGTAGCGGAGTTCCCGAAGCGCTGCCTCGGTAACCTCCTGTCGTGGAGAGTTGAGGATGACGAATTGTCCCGGGTGCATGGTGAGGCGCACACCACTCTGGGCGATGCGCTCTGTGACGTCCTTGAGCATTGGCTCGATTTCTCCAAGCCAGCGCTCTTCAAAGCGCGGATGGGAGGCGAAAGGAACGATATTAGACCCAACGCGGAAAATGGAAAACCCCATTCGGGAAGACATTTCCACAAGTTGCACGAGGTCCTGGATGTTTCTTTTGACGGACTCAAGCACTGTGGTTCTGCTTAGGGACGTAAGACGCATTTTCCGGTTGGTGGTGATTCTTCCGTCGGCGGTAGAACAGAAAAAGCCAAACCCAAGGCCTTGCAGGGTAATGATGCCACCACTCATTTTAGGTTGCGCGGGTTATGCAAGAACATGTCTTTAAGC
>JBDIWL010000161.1:0-3945 GCA_039638315.1 Candidatus Caldatribacterium thermophilum
TTTCCCATACCTTCGCCTCCTTTCGGACTGCAAAATATGTTACCACAATCCTCTACACTCTAACTACGAAACCTCTTGACGACCCAGAGGTAACCCTGTACAATGGACAGTGATATCATGTTTTTATTTTGTTATGACAAAGGAGGTAGAGCAGTGGAGTACACCTGTCGGGACATCGCCAAAATGATCGACCATTCTCTCCTTCGCCCAGACCTCACTGATGAAGACGTCATCAAAGGATGCGAAATCGCCAGGAAGTACCAGGTCGCTTCAGTGTGTTGCCGACCTTCAGATGTTGCCTTGGCGAGGAAGCTCCTTGAGGGAAGCGGCGTGAAGGTCGGAGCGGTGGTCGGTTTTCCCCACGGGTCCCACAAAACTGAAACAAAGGTTTTCGAGGCCGAACAGGCGATTCGAGACGGAGCAGAGGAACTCGATATGGTCATTCACATTGGGAAGCTCCGCTCCCGGGATTTCGAGTACGTTAAACGGGACATCCAGGCTGTGGTTGAAGTAGCTCACCGACACGGAGTTATTGTCAAGGTTATCCTCGAGAACTGCTACCTTACTGACGAGCTCAAGCGCATAGGATGTCGCTTAGCAGAGGAAGCAGGTGCAGATTTTGTAAAAACCTCAACCGGTTTTGGACCTGGGGGGGCTACCATAGAAGACCTTATACTCATGCGGCAATCGGTCTCCCCAAGGGTTCAGGTAAAAGCTGCTGGAGGGGTACGGGACCTTGATGCGGCTCTGAGAGTCCGGGAGGCAGGAGCAACACGATTTGGTGCAACAAGGACGGAGGAAATTATGGAAGAGTGTTACCGAAGGAAAGGCAAAGAAGGGTGTTGTTAATGCAAGAGCAAAGGAGGAACTCCTATGAGAAATCCTTATTTCCCTCATCTCTTTTCGCCTATTGAAATCGGAAACTTTGTAGTCCCAAATCGTATTGTGCATGTTCCCACAGACATAAGTTCAGCAAACGCTGATGGATCGGTGAATGAACGAGTCATAAGGTACCATGAGGAAATTGCCAAGGGTGGCTGCGGTTTTATCATCGTCGGCGCAACAACGCCCGATAAGGCAACAGGAAGGCCCACTGTGACTTGCCTTGCAGCCGATGAAGACCCCATGATACCCGGTCTTGCCCGCCTTGCTGAAGCCATGCATCGATACGGTGCCCGTTGTGCGGTACAGATTCAGCACCCAGGAAGACAGGCAGCCTGGCCAAGAAAAGACCTCTTTTCCGCCACTGACATGGTCGTTTCTCTCCCCGGGTCTGCAGGACATGAAATTGTCTATGCCGAGGAAGTGGCCAAAAAGGGGAAGTCCATTCGGGCTATGACCGTGGAGGAGATTTATGAGCTCATCGAGAAGTTTGCCGAAGCCGCATGGCGTGTGCAACAGGCGGGTTTTGACGCTGTTGAGCTCCATGGTGCGCATGGATACCTCATTGCTCAGTTCATGAGCCCATACATCAATCGGAGAAACGATCGCTTCGGTGGAAGCTTTATAAACAGGATGCGTTTTGTCCTGGAAATCATCGATCGCATTAAAAGGAAATGTGGGAAAAACTTTCCCATTGGCATTCGGTACTCAGGCGAAGAATGGATTGAGGGTGGGAGAACCCTTGATGAAAGCATAAAAATTGCCAAGCTCATGGAAGAAAATGGTGTAGCTTTCCTCGATATCAGTGCCGGAACCTTTGAAGTCCCTGGACCTACCATGGACCCCATGTACTATCCTCAGGGGTGGAATACATATGCCGCGGAAGAAATCAAAAAACACGTGAAAATCCCGGTCATCACAAGCCACACGCTGCGAGATCCCGAGTACTGTGAACGAATTCTTGCCGAGGGAAAGGTGGACATGGTTGGGCTTTCAAGGCAGCTCATTGCCGACCCATACTGGCCAAACAAGGCAAAAGAAGGGAAAGTTAAGGAGATCCGCAAATGCATCTCCTGTCTTGTGGGGTGCTGGCAGGAGTCCCTTATGATCAAGAGGGAATGTCGGTGCACGGTGAACCCGGCCATGGGGGATGAAAGGTTCATCAACCTCCCGAAAGCCCAAAAACCCCTTCGTGTGGCCATCGTCGGAGGAGGACCAGGAGGTCTTGAAGCAGCCCGGATTGCCGCCTTGCGAGGACACAAAGTTACCGTCTTCGAAAAGACAGGAGAGCTTGGCGGAGCTATTCTCTTCTGCTGTACTGTTCCGGGAAAAACGAAAATGCGCTGGTATGCAGACTGGCTTCGCGAACAAATTGCCCAACTTGGGGTTACTGTCCGCCTTCGAACTGAACCTACCCTCGAGGAACTTCGAGCCTTTGACGTTGTCCTTGTGGCTACGGGGAGTAGAGTTTTTCGTCCTGAGATTCCTGGAATTACCCTGCCGTTTGTTGTTTCCTTCGAAGACATTCTTCGGTGCAAGGCAAAAGGATGCACGTACTATCCGGATGATAAACCTAAGCCCTTTGAGTGCGGGGAAACAGTACTCATTTGGGGGGACCACTTTGGAGCCGCAGACACTGCTGAAAAGCTTGGTTTTGAAGGAAAGAAAGTCTACATCGTCACGGAAAATCGAGAATTCGCTTCTTGGATGGAGCCCATTCACCGCGACGTTATGATGAAGCGCTTTGCCGGAGGCAATGGAGAGGCTTTAACCCTTCGCCCATACCGGTATCCGGTGACACTCTTTACCCAGACAACGGTTCTCGAAATCCGCGAGAACGGAGAGGTAGTCCTTCAGGACAGCGAGTTCCGGAGAAAAGTGGTAAAAGTCGACAATGTCATCCTGGCAAAGGTCATTCCCAACGACACGCTCTATGAAACACTTCTTGATGCAGGATTCCTCGTGGCCAAAATCGGAGATGCACGGGAAGTTCGAAATCTCCGCGGAGCAGTTACCGATGGGGCAAATATGGGCCTTCTCCTTGAGGAAGATGTGGTACTGAACGGTAATCTTGCCCTTGCCGCATCTCTTCCCACAGAAGTCAGGAAAAGGTAAGAAGGGAGCACCCCCTGAGATGATGGTGTATACTTAGGACGAAACTTGAAAAAAGCAGGGGGGTTCAGGAATGCCCGAAATTCTTGAGGAAAGTGGTATCCCATTGTACCAGCAGTTAAAGAATATTCTCAAGGGCCAGATTCTCAGTGGGGTGCTCAAACCAGGGGATCGTATCCCTCCAGAGACGGAACTCTGCACCAAGTACGGCGTGAGTAGAATCACAGTGCGACAGGCCATCCACAGCCTCGTAGAGGAAGGATTCCTTTACCGGAAGCAGGGGAAAGGAACCTTTGTTACTTCTCCAAAGCTCCGCCGGCGACTCCCAAAGCTCTACAGCTTCACAGAGGACATGCTGGAACTTGGGCTTACTCCGAGTTCAAGGGTTCTGGCCTGTGAAGTCGTAACGGCGGATGCAAAGGTCCGGGAAATCCTTCGTCTTCCTCCCCAGGAAGATAAAGTTAACCGAATTGTCCGCGTCCGTTGTGCAAACAACGAACCCATTCTCCTTGAGACAACCATCATTCCCGTATACCTCTGTCCAGGACTCGTGAATGAGGACCTCGAGCGGGGATCGCTTTATGCGGTGCTTCGGGACAAATACGGCTTGCTCCTTGACCATGCCTACGAGACGTACGAGGTTGGACAGGTTCGAAGAGAAGAAGCGCGCCATCTGGAGTGCCGAACGGGATTGCCTGCCTTTGTCATTGAACGGGTAACATACCTCAGAAATGAGGTACCCGTAGAGTGGACAAAATCTGTCGCTCGGGGCGATCGACTCCGTTTTACGGTGCTCCTTGTAGCAGACCAGGCACAGATTCGTCGTGAGGTTGAGGTTTAGGAGGGAAAAAACGATGGTGGCAAAAGCACTATTCCTTGGGATTGATCTTGGTGGAACCAACACAAAAATTGCCCTCGTAGACAAGGATGGAGTCGTTCTTGAGCGAAGTG
>JBDIWL010000162.1:0-3919 GCA_039638315.1 Candidatus Caldatribacterium thermophilum
TGATACGCTGGGGCGACCTCTTCAACTCCCGGCAGAAACTCGCCCTCATCACTTTTGCTGAAAAGGTGCGCCGGGCTTATGCTGAGATGCTTGCTCAGGGTGCTGACCCGGAGTTTGCCAGGGCGGTGGTGACGTACCTGGCAATCACGTTTAATCGCTTAGTAGATAAGAATGCTAATGTCGTTGTATACAACGTTGTAGGGGAGAAGATAGAACATGTGTTCGGACGTCAAGCCTTGCCAATGGTGTGGGATTACATTGAGGTTAACCCGTTTACCGATGTTGGATGGCCCAATATGCAGGAGTGGGTAGAACTTGTTCTCATCCATCTCACCCATATCCCACCGGTGGAGGGGGAAAGGCAGTGAAACGGAACTCCTGCCTCGGGTCCGGGGTCTTCTTCAGAGGTCGTGGCTGTCTTGCGAGGGCTCTGGGAAGAACAAGAGGAAGCGGCCTGGATGTACCGGTACGTTTTCCTGGGAGATACCTCTTTTTTTGACCTTGCCAGATGGGTGGGTTTCTCAAGGAAAGTTCAGATTTTTTGATTCATGTTGTTTCCGAGCAAGCAATTTGGTCTGAGTCTTGCGCTGAAACGGGGGAGGAAAAATGGGGTCAAGGGTTTTTGTTTCCCAGGGTTCTGCCACCCGGCTCCCCTGGCCGGATAATTATTTCGATGCGGTGATTACCGACCCGCCGTATTACGATAACGTGCCCTACAGCGACCTTTCGGACTTCTTCTACGTCTGGCTCAAGCGCACCATTGGGGACCTTTACCCTGAACTTTTTGCCACACCCCTCACTCCCAAAAGCGAAGAGATGGTTGCTGACGCCAGCAAAGCCGGTGGTATGGAACAGGCCAAAGGCCGTTTTGAAGCGATGCTCACCCAGTCTTTCCGTGAAATCCACCGGGTGCTCAAGCCCGATGGTATCGCGGTCATTGTCTTTGCCCATAAAACCACTGAAGCCTGGGAGACGGTAATTAACGCACTCCTTGAGGCAGGGCTCTACATGACCGCCTCCTGGCCCATCCACACTGAAATGCAGGCACGGCTCAGAGCCCAGGAGTCAGCGGCTCTTGCTTCCTCCATCTACATGGTCTGTCGCAAAAGAACCGAGGATGCAGTGGGAGATTTTGCCGAGGTTCGCCAGGAGATTGCGCATCGGGTGCGGGAAAAGCTTGCCCAGTTCTGGAACGAGGGCATCCGTGGGGCGGACTTTTTCATGAGCGCCATTGGACCGGCGGTAGAAGTTTTCGGACGTTACAGCCGGGTGGAGAGGGCAAGTGGGGAGGCGGTGAGCGTCAGAGAACTCCTTGAGTACGTGCGAAAGGTGGTGAGCGAATTCGCCCTGGAACGGATTCTCCGCTCTGCCCAGCTTGGGGGTGTCGATGCCGAAACCCGGTTTTACCTTCTCTGGCGCTGGACGTACAACCACACCATGGTCCATTTCGACGAGGCACGGAAACTCGCCCAGAGCGTGGGAGTGGAGCTTGAAAAACTCTGGGGAACCACAGGCCTTGTGAGGAAAAACAAAGAGTACATTGCTGTTCTGGGTCCACAGGAACGTGGCGCGGAACTTGAGCAGAGTGGACGCTTCACGACCATGGTCGATGCTCTGCAGTATGCTCTGTGGCTCTGGGCAAAAAATGACCGGAAAAAGCTCACCGAGCACCTTGCAGCGACCTATGGAGCAAGTGATACCTTCTGGCAGATTGCCCAGGCAATAAGCGAGGTGTTGCCTGAGGGAGACAAGGAAAAGCAGCTCCTCCAGGGATTCCTTCTCGGGAAGCAGGCATTCACCCAGGTTTCCCAGGGGAGAGGTCTTTTTGACAGGGGAGGTGGAGTATGAAGCCCTGGTATGAGGTTGTTGTCCCGCACCGGGATATCCGCGGGGGAGGGTTCGATGAGGCGGTTTTTGCCGCAGACCTTGCTGATGTTGTCGCCGACCGGGGACCCCTGGAGTACCGGGACCCGGTATCCTTTTTCCGCACCACCTATCCCACTCAGGGTCTCCGAAAGCTCCTTTCGACGGTCCTTTTCCGGCTCTCTGGAGAGGGAAAGGGCGAGGCGGTTATCCAGATTGAGACCCCCTTTGGTGGCGGAAAGACCCACAGCCTCATTGCGCTGTACCACCTCGGTAAGTATGGGAGGGAGATACGGGAGGAAATTGCCGAATTCCTTAAGGGAGAAGACTTTCCAGAGATTCCCGAGGTCAGGGTGGCTACCTTTGTCGGCACTGTGCCTGACCCTCTTCGTGGGAAAACCCCCTGGGGAGAGATTGCTGCCTGCCTTGGTCGGTATGCGCTTCTTGAGGAACACGATGTCAGGCGCCGGGCTCCAGGGAGGGACCTCCTGCACCAGGTACTCGGTGATGCTCCAACCCTCATTTTGATGGACGAAATTGCCGAGTACCTCGTAAAAGCCAGAGATTTCGATGACCAGGTGCTTGCTTTTCTCCAGGAACTCACTGAAACAGTGAAGGTGCTTCCCCGGTGTGCCCTTGTCGTGACGCTTCCCTCAAGTGCTCCCTATGGGGAGGAGGGTGAGCGGGCGCTCCAGCAGCTTGAGCGGATTTTCGGGCGGATGGAGACCATTTTCACCCCCGTGGAGGGGGAGGAGATTTACGAGGTTATCCGCCGTCGTCTCTTTGAGTCGACTGGTGACCCCTGGGAAGCACGACGTACGGTGGAAGACTTTTTTGCAATGTACCAGACCCTCCGGGATGACCTGCCCCGGGAAGTGCAGGAAGTTCCATACCGGGAACGGATGCAGCGAGCCTATCCTTTCCACCCTGAGCTCATCGATATCCTCCTTGAGCGCTGGAGTACATTCCCCACCTTCCAGCGTACCCGGGGAGTTTTGAGGCTTCTGGCAGAAATTGTGGCTGATCTCTATAGAAGACAGGACCCGTCACCTCTTATCCTCCCCTCTCAGGTGCATCTTGAAAACACCGCAATCCGGAGGGAGCTCCTCAAGCACATCGGTAACGAGTACGAGGGGGTCATCGCTGCAGATATCGCCGGAGCGAATGCCAGAGCACCCAGAATCGACCAGGAAATTGGTTCCGAATACGCTCGCTTTCGGATTGCCAGTGGTCTTGCCACGGCGATTTTCTTTGGGTCCTTCAGTGGCGGTGAGAGGAAAGGAGTGACCGTGCAGCGCCTGCGGCTTGCTGTTCTCCGCCAGGGCATCCATGTGGCGCTCATCGGGGATACCCTGCGGCGCCTTGAGGAAAACCTCTGGTACCTGCATGAAGAGAAGGGCCTGTACTCCTTTTCGGCGCAGCCCAACCTCAACCGCATCATCGTGGAAAGGGAGGAAACTATTCGAGAGGAGGATATTGAGGGGGAAATTCGCAGGGTTCTTGAGGAGCTTGTAGGGAGAGAATGCCGGGTCTTCCTCTGGCCCCGGTCTTCAGGTGATATTCCCGATACGAGGGACCTGAAACTCGCTGTACTTTCGCTTGATAGGCATCGGGAGGATAGGCAAACCGTAGCCTTTGTGGAGGAACTCCTGAAAAAAGCCGGTTCTTCCTTTCGAGCATACCAGAATACGGTTCTTGTCCTTCTTCCTGACTGGAGTGAGTCCCTGGGCCTCAAGCAAGGGGTGCGGAGGCTTCTTGCCCTGCGGACCATCGAAAGAGACGCCCGGCTCATGCATCAGCTTTCTGAAGAACGAAGAGGCTGGCTCAGGGGTCGGATACAGGACCTTCAGGACGATGTGCGCTTCCGGGTACTCTCAGTCTACCGGCATCTGGCTAAAGCCGGTCGGGGAGAGGTGGAGTGGCTCAATCTTGGTCTCCCCACAACGGGGGAACGGAGTTCTCTCGGGAGGAGGGTTCTCGATTTCCTGAAGAGCCAGGACCTCCTCCTTGATGCCATGGCGCCCCATGTCCTCCTCAGGAAGGCCATGCCTGAGGG
>JBDIWL010000163.1:0-3913 GCA_039638315.1 Candidatus Caldatribacterium thermophilum
GACAAGCGTTTTTCCCGAACCCACGTCTCCCTGAACGAGACGGTTCATAACTCTCCCGCTTGCGAGATCCCGAGCAATCTCCAAACATACCCTTTTCTGGGCCTCAGTGAGGGGAAAAGGCAGGGATTGCGTGAATCTCTCTACAAGGGCTGATTCCAGAGGACATGGGGGTACCTGGAGCTTTTCAAGGGTCCTTTTACGGATTTTCAAGCTCAGCGCAAAGAGGAGAAACTCCTCAAGAATAAGGGTACGGTGTGCGGAGCTCCTCCGGGTCTCGAGTTCAGTCAGCGTAGAACGCACAGGCACATGGAGCTCTCGAATCGCCTCGCGCTTCGCAAGAAGCCCAAGGCGTTCTCGAAGGGAGGCAGGGAGAACCTCTGGAACCTCCCCAAGGCAGGTCTCAAGAGCCTGAAGGATAATGTTCCGCAGCTTCTTGGGACTCAAACCCTCAGTAAGGGAGTACACCGGAACGATGCGTTCGAAGGTACGCGGATCTGGCTTGCCTATTTCGTAATCAAAGGTAGCCGCTTCCCAGACACCAAAGACTCGCTGGAAACTCCCTGAAACACAAACCCAGACGTTTTTGCGAAGAACCTGGGCAAGGTATCCTCGATTGAAGCAGACAAGGTACGCCTCTCCCGTCCCGTCGCTCACGCCAATCTTCAGGAGGGGACCGCGGCGAGTCCGCTCAATCCGGTGCTGCACAACTTTCCCAACGATGGTCTCAAGACCCTTGCCTTCGAGTTTCGCGATTGGCTTTATCTCTCCCCGATCACGGTACGCCCGGGGGAAGAAGAGAAGGAGATCCTCAACGGTGACCACATCGAGGCGGTGGAGTTTCTTCTCGATGCCCGGGCCAACACCCTTGAGGTACCGAACAGGCTGGTACAAAAGGGGCAAAACCCTTTTCGGGGGGGAGGGAGGGCGCTTTTCCTGAGGTTTCGCCTGAAGAGTACCCTCTATAGTGGCAAGAAGGTGCTTTCGCTCCTGAGGGGAGAGGAACTCATAACGCTCAAGCCTTTCAAGCCACTCCTCCGTGTGGTTACCTTCTTCAAGGAGCCATTGCTTCAGGAAACGGTTAAAGCCACCGAAAACAGAGGTATTATCTAATTTCCTTTTCTCCTGCTCAATAATCTTGAGCACAACTTCCTTCGTACACCGAGCCATGGACCGTCCTCCCTCCTTATTGTACAACTGAGAGAGGACTTCGCAAGCCTTAGAGCATACGCTGCTTTATGCCAGAACCGCCAAGGTACGCAGCGTGAAGGCGTTCATCCTGGATGAGATCCTGCGGCTTTCCAGAGAGAACAACACGACCATTCTCAAGAATATACGCATAGTCGGCTACGGAAAGAGCCTTGCGAACGTTCTGTTCCACAAGGAGTATGGATACCCCCTCCTGTTCGTGGATCTCCTGGATAAGTCTGAAAATATCCTGGACTATGCGGGGGGCAAGCCCCAGAGAAGGTTCATCAAGGAGGAGAACTCTGGGACGCGATATGAGACCCCGACCAAGAGCAAGCATCTGCTGTTCTCCGCCGGAGAGCGTTCCAGCAAGCTGCCGGCGCCGTTCCCTGAGGACAGGAAAAAGGCAGAAAATCCATTCCTTTCGCTTGCGAATCTCAGCTTCACCCAAAAAGCGACGCATCCCATACAACCCAAGCATGAGGTTTTCCTCAACAGTAAGTGTTGGGAAGATGCGACGACCCTCAGGAACATGGACAAGACCGTGTCGCACAAGTGCAAAAGGAGGAAAGGAGCTTATGTCCTTTCCACAGAAGAGGATTCGTCCCTGTGCCAGGGGAACGAGCCCTGAAATGGCTCGAAGAAGCGTCGTTTTCCCTGCCCCATTGGCTCCAAGAACAGCAACGATCTTTCCCTCTTCAAGTTCAAGGGAAACATCCCGGAGTGCTTCCACCGCTCCGTATCGGACCTGTACAGACTCAACGAAAAGCAGGGGTGTACCCATTAGTCCTCCTTCCCAAGATAGGCCTCAACAACCTGGGGGTTGCAGTAAACCTCCTGGGGAGGGCCTTCAGCAATCTTACTCCCCATGTTCATAACGCTCACCCAGTCCGAAATGCCCATGACCACGTTCATATCGTGCTCGATGAGAAGAAGCGTGATACCACTCTGGACAAGCTCCACGAGGAAATCCATGAGTTCTTCGGTCTCCCTTTCGTTGAGACCTGAAGAAGGCTCATCAAGAATGAGAAGCTTCGGCGAGGAAGCAAGGGCTCGAGCGATTTCAAGGTACTTCTGTTTTCCATAGGGGAGGTTTCGAGCGAGCTCGTTTCGGTATTCCCAAAGTCCCACCCGGTAGAGCCAGTACGAGGCAATCTCTGCAAATTCCCGTTCCTCCCTCTGCTGTGGCAAGGTTTTGAAAACTGCGGAGAAGATTCCCGTTTTTCCGTGGACATGCATTCCAGACATAACGTTTTCAAGGCAAGTCAAAGACGGAAAAAGGCGAATGTTCTGAAACGTCCGGGCAATACCCCGTGCAACCACAAGATGTGGCTTGAGGCCAGTAATGTCCTCCCCATCAAAGATAATTCGACCACTTTCTGGACGGTATATACCGGTGATAACGTTAAAGAGCGTGGTCTTCCCAGCACCATTTGGACCAATGAGGCTCGTGATTTTCCCAGGGTACACATCAAGGCTATACCCGTTTACCGCCACGAGTCCTCCAAAGCGTACCGTGACATTGCTTACCTGGAGGATGGGAGAGTTAGGGGGGTCCGGAGTATTCTGAAGAGCACTACCAGAGAGGATTTGAAGACTCTCTTTGTTTTGCAAGCCAGGTATCGTTGTAGTTCCTCTCTTTCTTGGCAAGAGCCCACCAGGGCGAAACACCATCATGGCGACAAGCGCCGCTCCAAAAAAGAGAAGTCGAAAATGGGCAAAACTCCGGAAAACTTCAGGAAAAATAACCATCGCCGCCGCCCCAAGAAGTGTACCGGGAACAGAACCAAGGCCTCCCAGAAGAACAATGCAGAAAAGGAGAGCTGATTCCATGAAGAGAAAGCTCTGAGGGGAAACCACCATCATCTTCGAGGCGTATACATTCCCTGCAAGACCGGCCAGAGCTGCTCCCAGAACAAAGGCCAGGAGTTTATACGTCCGTACGTCGATTCCTGTCGCCTCAGCAGCGACTTCGTCTTCCCGTATACAGTTCCACGCCCGACCCACCCGAGAGTTCTGGAGGCGCAAAAGCACAACGATGGTCAAAACAACAAGAGTCCAGACGAAAAGGTAAAATGCCCGTGGCGTTTCCACCCGGAAAGGACCAAGCACTGGAACGCCCACCCCAGTAATGCCATTCGGCCCATTCGTTATCCCCCAGGGATTGTTCACGATAATGACACGAACAATTTCCCCGATGCCTATCGTAACGATGCACAGATAGTCACCCCTCAGATGAATAACCGGGGACATGACAAGGTACGCAAAGCCCGCAGCCACGAGGGCACTCAACGGAAGGAGAGCGAGAATGGGTATCCCAAAGGCGGTGTTCAGAATGGCAGTGGTGTACGCACCAATGGCATAGAACGCAGCATGACCCAGGTCGAAAAGCCCAACCTCTCCCAGGACAACATTCAGGCTCAGACCCAGAAGACCATACAAACCAACAAAGAAACCCACATCAATCCAGTACTCACTCACAAAGGGGAGAAAAGGGAAAATACCTACAAAGAGAAAGAAGAGTAGATACGCCGTTTTTCCCTGCATCTTTTCACAACCTACACCTTTTCGGCAATTTTCTCACCAAGAATGCCAGTTGGTCGTAAGATTAAAACAACGATAAGCACAAGGAACGTGAACCCGTCCTTCCAGGCACCTCCACCAGGGATGTACCCAGAAAGGAGCGCCTCAATGATTCCCAGAAGAATCCCGCCAAGCATGGCTCCTG